>NZ_JBEYZW010000023.1:0-94751 GCF_040646215.1 Streptomyces sp. NPDC046215
CATCGAGGCACGTTGGGGGCGGTGCAGCTATGGCCAGGGGGGTTCCACAACTGGAGCGGCTGGAGCCGCATGTCCGGTTGGTCGTATGTTGTTCCGGGTGCCCTCGCGGGCGCCCGGACGCTCCGGCTCTTCGCCGGGGCGGATGTACGAAGCCGGTCGAACAGCCGAGAGAGGCACCCCCCATGGTCGAGATCAAGACCCCGGACCAGATCGCGAAGATGCGCGAGGCGGGGCTGGTCGTCGCCGCCATCCACGCGGCCACCCGGGAGGCGGCCGTGCCCGGTGCCACGACCAAGGACCTCGACGAGGTCGCCCGCAAGGTGCTGGCCGAGCACGGCGCGAAGTCGAACTTCCTGGGCTACGGGGGCTTCCCGGCCACCATCTGCACCTCGGTGAACGAGGTCGTGGTCCACGGCATCCCCGACACGAAGACCGTCCTGAAGGACGGCGACATCATCTCCATCGACGCCGGCGCCATCGTGGACGGCTGGCACGGTGACGCGGCCTTCACGGCCTTCGTCGGCACCGGTCACGCTCCGGAGCTGATCGAGCTGTCGCGCGTGACCGAGGAGTCGATGTGGGCCGGCATCGCGGCGGTGAAGAACGGCAACCGCCTGGTCGACATCTCCAAGGCCATCGAGGGCTACATCCGCCGCCAGCCGCGCCCGGCCTCGGGGAAGTACGGGATCATCGAGGACTACGGCGGGCACGGCATCGGCTCCGAGATGCACATGGACCCGCACCTGCTGAACTACGTCTCCCGCAAGCGCGGCAAGGGCCCCAAGCTGGTCCCGGGCTTCTGCATCGCGATCGAGCCGATGGTGAGCCTCGGCACGGCCCGCACGCACGTTCTGGCGGACGACTGGACGGTCCTCACGGACGACAAGACCTGGTCCTCCCACTGGGAGCACTCCGTCGCCCTGACGGAGCAGGGGCCGCTCGTCCTGACGGCGGTGGACGGCGGGCGCGCCAAGCTGGCGGAGTACGGGGTGACGGCGGCGCCGGACCCGCTGGCGTAGCCCGTCCCGGCGGGTCGTGGCTGCACCACCGCTGCGCGGCGGTGTCCTCAAACTCCCCCAGCTACCGCTGGGAGGTGCCCCCAGACGGGCTGTTTTGGCTGAGCTCAGCCGATACCAGCCCGTCCGGGAGCACCCCTAGGGGCACTCCCAGCGGAAGCCGGGGGAGTGACTGCCGTCGGCGTAACGATCTCCGCGGCTGGGCAGTCACCCCTGGATTAGTCTTTCGGGTTGCCCTGGCGTAGACTGACGCGTCGGCTCTCGTGTATCTGCATGCCTGCGTTCGTACGGTGTGCGTATTCGAGAGTCGATCAAGGTAGCCGATTCGAAAGGCGAAGCGTGGCCAAGAAGCAAGGTGCCATCGAGATCGAGGGCACCGTGATCGAGTCTCTGCCGAACGCAATGTTCAAGGTGGAGCTCCAGAACGGTCACAAGGTCCTCGCGCACATCAGCGGCAAGATGCGGATGCACTACATCCGCATCCTCCCCGATGACCGGGTTGTGGTGGAGCTTTCTCCCTACGACCTGACGCGTGGCCGGATCGTCTACCGCTACAAGTAGATCTTGTCGGAGCCCCCGTTTTCGTGGGGCGACGGCACTGACCCGGAGAACCTGACATCCCATGAAGGTCAAGCCGAGCGTCAAGAAGATCTGCGACAAGTGCAAGGTGATCCGCCGCCACGGTCGGGTCATGGTCATCTGCGACAACCTGCGCCACAAGCAGCGCCAGGGCTGACGCAGAACCTGCATTTCGCAGTTCTTCGCGCGACGCGAGCAAAAACGTACATACGCAGAGCCCGTCCAGCCATGGCTGGCGACACCTCCGGCGGGGGCCGGGGACCCGGAACGTACCTCGTACGGCGGCCGGGACCGGCTCTGCGTCAGACCCCCGAGAACATCTGGAGCCATTGAATGGCACGCGTTTCCGGTGTTGACATCCCGCGTGACAAGCGCGTGGAGGTCGCACTCACCTACGTCTTCGGTATCGGCCGCACCCAGTCGCAGAAGACCCTCGAAGCCACTGGTGTGAACCCCAACACCCGCGTTCGCGACCTTCCCGAAGAGGACCTGGTCAAGATCCGCGAGTACGTGGACGCCAACCTCAAGACCGAGGGTGACCTCCGTCGCGAGATCCAGGCCGACATCCGCCGCAAGGTCGAGATCGGCTGCTACCAGGGTCTGCGTCACCGTCGTGGCCTGCCGGTCCACGGTCAGCGCACCAGCACGAACGCTCGTACCCGCAAGGGCCCGCGTCGCGCCATCGCCGGCAAGAAGAAGCCGGGCAAGAAGTAGTCCGCAGCGGACGCTCATCAGCGGTCTTCGCTGTAGGACCGACCACCTCCCTCCATCAGGAGTAAGACATGCCCCCCAAGGGTCGTCAGGGCGCCGCCAAGAAGGTGCGCCGCAAGGAAAAGAAGAACGTCGCTCACGGGCACGCCCACATCAAGAGCACGTTCAACAACACCATCGTCTCGATCACGGACCCCTCGGGCAACGTGATCTCCTGGGCCTCCGCCGGTCACGTCGGCTTCAAGGGCTCGCGCAAGTCCACCCCCTTCGCCGCGCAGATGGCCGCCGAGTCGGCCGCCCGTCGCGCGCAGGAGCACGGCATGCGCAAGGTTGACGTCTTCGTCAAGGGTCCGGGTTCCGGTCGTGAGACCGCCATCCGTTCGCTGCAGGCGACCGGCCTCGAGGTCGGCTCCATCCAGGACGTCACCCCCACCCCGCACAACGGCTGCCGTCCGCCGAAGCGCCGCCGCGTCTGATCCGGGGGCCGCGAGGCCCGCTGATCATCTTCGCGCCGCTTGAACGGCACACGGGCGGTACGGCTCCTTCGGGCCGTGCCGCCCGTACCCTTGACCTAGGCATCAAATAGTGGGTGCCTAAGACTGGAAGGCAACATCTCATGCTGATCGCTCAGCGCCCCTCGCTGACCGAAGAGGTCGTCGACGAGTTCCGCTCCCGGTTCGTGATCGAGCCGCTGGAGCCGGGCTTCGGCTACACCCTCGGCAACTCCCTGCGTCGTACGCTCCTCTCCTCGATCCCGGGTGCGGCGGTCACGTCCATCCGCATCGACGGTGTCCTGCACGAGTTCACCACCGTGCCGGGCGTCAAGGAGGACGTCACCGACCTCATCCTGAACATCAAGCAGCTGGTCGTCTCCTCGGAGCACGACGAGCCGGTCGTGATGTACCTGCGCAAGCAGGGCCCCGGCCTGGTCACCGCTGCTGACATCGCCCCGCCGGCCGGTGTCGAGGTCCACAACCCCGACCTGGTGCTCGCGACCCTGAACGCCAAGGGCAAGCTGGAGATGGAGCTGACCGTCGAGCGCGGTCGCGGCTACGTCTCCGCCGTCCAGAACAAGCAGGTGGGCCAGGAGATCGGCCGTATCCCGGTCGACTCCATCTACTCGCCGGTGCTCAAGGTCACGTACAAGGTCGAGGCGACCCGTGTCGAGCAGCGCACCGACTTCGACAAGCTGATCGTCGACGTCGAGACCAAGCAGGCCATGCGCCCGCGCGACGCCATGGCGTCCGCCGGTAAGACCCTGGTCGAGCTGTTCGGTCTGGCCCGCGAGCTCAACATCGACGCCGAGGGCATCGACATGGGCCCGTCCCCCACGGACGCCGCCCTCGCCGCCGACCTGGCGCTGCCGATCGAGGAGCTCGAGCTCACGGTCCGCTCGTACAACTGCCTCAAGCGTGAGGGCATCCACTCCGTGGGTGAGCTCGTCGCCCGCTCCGAGGCCGACCTGCTCGACATCCGCAACTTCGGTGCGAAGTCGATCGACGAGGTCAAGGCGAAGCTGGCCGGCATGGGCCTGGCCCTCAAGGACAGCCCGCCCGGATTCGACCCCACCGCCGCCGCGGACGCCTTTGGCGCCGACGACGACGCGGATGCGGGTTTCGTGGAGACCGAGCAGTACTGATCGGTCTTCGGCTGCGGACCGGTTTCGGCCCGTCGCGCCCACGCGGCGGAGCCGCAGATCGATTCCGCCCCGCGCCCCTTCGGGGGCGCGGTTTCCGGCAGGCGGCCGCCTGCTCGGATACTGACTCCGGTACCTGATACGGCCGGGGCAGACACCTAGGAGAAACACCATGCCGCGTCCCGCAAAGGGTGCCCGTCTGGGCGGCAGCGCCGCGCACGAGAAGCTGCTCCTGGCGAACCTCGCCAAGTCGCTCTTCGAGCACGGCCGCATCACCACCACCGAGGCCAAGGCCCGTCGCCTGCGCCCCGTCGCCGAGCGTCTGATCACCAAGGCGAAGAAGGGCGACATCCACAACCGTCGCCAGGTGCTGCAGGTCATCACGGACAAGAGCATCGTGCACACGCTGTTCACCGAGATCGGTCCGGGCTTCGCCGAGCGTCCGGGTGGCTACACCCGCATCACGAAGATCGGTAACCGTCGTGGCGACAACGCCCCGATGGCCGTGATCGAGCTCGTCGAGCGCGAGATCGCGAAGAAGGCCACCGTCGCCGAGGCCGAGGCGGCCACGAAGCGCGCGGTCAAGGAGTCCGAGGCCGCGGCCGAGGCTCCGGCCGAGGAGTCCAAGGACGCCTGACGCATCTGATGCGTGAACGGACGGGCCCGCTCCCTTTCACCGGGGGGCGGGCCCGTCCCGCTTTTTCCGTGGCTGTGTTGTACAGAAGAAGGAATTCTCGGTGAGTGACGAGGTTGAGCCCGGCTTCGTACGGGTGCGGCTGGACCTGTCGTACGACGGCAAGGACTTCTCGGGCTGGGCCAAGCAGCGCACCCAGCGCACGGTCCAGGGCGAGATCGAGTCGGCGCTGGCGACGGTGATGCGGCTGAAGGAGCCGGTCGAGCTGACGGTCGCCGGCCGTACGGACTCGGGTGTGCACGCCCGCGGGCAGGTCGCGCACGTCGATCTGCCGGCCGAGGTGTGGGCCGAGCACGAGGAGAAGCTGCTGCGCCGGCTCGCCGGCCGGCTGTCGCACGACGTGCGAGTGTGGAAGGTCGCGGAGGCGCCGGCCGGTTTCAACGCGCGGTTCTCGGCGATCTGGCGGCGGTACGCCTACCGGGTCACCGACCACATCGGCGGTGTCGACCCGCTCTTGCGCGGTCATGTGCTGTGGCACGACTGGCCGTTGGACGTCGAGGCGATGAACTCCGCGTCCAGGCCGCTTCTCGGCGAGCACGACTTCGCCGCGTACTGCAAGAAGCGCGAAGGCGCGACGACCATCCGCACGCTGCAGCAGCTGAGTTGGGAGCGCGACGCGTCCGGTGTGGTCACCGCGACCGTGCGGGCCGACGCCTTCTGCCACAACATGGTGCGGTCGCTGGTGGGCGCGCTGCTGTTCGTCGGCGACGGGCACCGGCCGGTGGACTGGCCCGGCAAGGTTCTCGCCGCCGGCGTGCGCGACTCGGCCGTCCATGTCGTCCGGCCGCACGGCCTGACGCTCGAAGAGGTCGGCTACCCGGCCGACTCCGAGCTGGCCGCGCGCAATATCGAGGCACGCAACAAGCGGACGTTGCCGGGGGCAGGGTGCTGCTAGGGCCTGTTCGGCGGGCCTCGGGAACGCCGGAGGGCCGGTAGCCGCTGACCTCAGCGGCTACCGGCCCTCCGGCTGATGTTCCGTCAAGCCGCCTCAGGTGCCGGGCAGTTGATGGCCAGATCGCTGTTGACCGTGAAGTACGGCTTGATGCCGTCGATCTTCGGGTAGAGGTCGGTCTTGTTCCGGTCGACGATGTCACCGATGAGCCGGGCGACCTTGATCGGCTCGGCGTCGGGGGTCAGCCGCAGGGCCACGTCCCAGACGGTGTTCTCGTCACCGGCGCGGGCGGCCCGCAGCTCGGCGTACGGCAGGGTCACGCTGAAGGACGTGGCGTCCACGACGGTGACCTGCGCCGTGACCTTCTCGGCGGCTTCGACGCGCGGCGTGCACACCACGACCGGGTTGCTGTCGGAGGTGAACTCCGTGCCGTGCAGGGTGCCTTCGACGGTCAGGGCGGTGTCGCTCTGCCGGACCGCGCGGGCCTCGGCGTGTGCCGTGCGGTGCCAGGCGCGCAGGGCGAGGAAGCCGTCGACGGTCGGGTAGGGCACCCACCAGGTGAACGGCGCGCCGGGCAGCGGCTCCAGCTCCACCAGGCCGCGGCCCTCGGCGAGGTGCGAGACCACGCGGCGGCGGGCGCCGTCGTCGCCCCGGACGACGTGCAGGTCCCAGCGGCCCTCGCCGAGCCGCAGCTCACGGCGGTCGAGGACCGCCGTCCACGGGCCCTTGGGGGTGGCCGGTGCCGTGAGGGGCACGCTGACGGGCTTGCCCTCCTTGCGGCGGGTGACCGTCAGGGACAGCTTCTCGCCGGAGAGGCCCTTGCGGTCGACGGAGACGACGATGTTGCCGTCGGCGTCGACGCGGCAGGAGGCGGTGCAGCGCAGCGGCTTGCGGACGATGTCCTTGATGACCGCCTTCACCGCGGGCGTGGCGGGCTTGGCCACGGAGCGGCGCAGCGGGCGGAGGATCTTGCCGGCGGTGCGGCGCAGCATCTTCGACAGCGGCACGGGCGCGGGCTTGCGCTCACCCACCGTGTCGCCGGCGCCGGCTGCGGCTCCGGCGGCCGGGGCGGTGCCGGTGCCGGTGTCGCCGCCGAGGCTCGCGATGAGCTCCTCGTAGCGGCGGGCGATGGCGTCGGGGTGGTAGCGCTCGGCGGAGACGCGGGCGGCCCGGCCCATGGCGCGCCGCAGCTCGTCGTCCTCGATGAGCTTGAGGAGGCCCTTGGCGATGCCGTCGGCGTCGCCGACGGGCACGAGGAGGCCGTCCTTGCCGTCGCTGATGATCTCGCCGGGGCCGTGCGGGCAGTCGGTGGCGACGACCGGGACGCCGCAGTTCATGGCCTCCACGATCGTCATGCCGAAGGACTCCTCGCGGGAGGTCACGGCGGCGATGGAGCCCTTGGCCCACTCGGTCTCGATGGGGGAGTGGGCGCCCATGAGCGTGACGTGGTCGTTGAGGCCGAGGGTGTCGATCTGCTCGCGCAGCTTCGCCTGCTGGGGGCCGCGGCCGTAGATGCGCAGCTTCCAGTCGGGGCGGGTGGCGGCCACCGTGGCCCACGCCTTGACGAGCAGGTCGTAGCGCTTGACCGGGATGAGGCGGCCCGCGGCGACGACGAGCTTGGCGCTGCCGTCGGAGGGCTCGACCTCGGAGGCCGGGACGCCGTTGGGCAGGGCGATCAGCTTGGTCTTGATCCCGGGGAACTGCTCGCGGTGGGTGGCGGCGTCCGCGTCGGAGACGGAGGTGTGCGCGTCCAGGTGCGGGATCGCGAGGTCCTGGGCGGCGCGGATGTTCGGCTCGTGGGTGCCGTAGATCCGGTGCTCCTGGCCGATCCGCAGGTAGCGGTCCTGCCCGTACTCGGCGAGGTACATCACCAGGCCGGGGCGGGTGGCGATCACGACGTCGGCGTCGGTGCGGGCGAGGTGCTCGGCGACGCGCTTGTCGGTGAGGGCGCTGAAGTGCGCGCCCTTCGCCTCGACGGGCGGGACGAGCGCGCTGTCCTGCTGGAGCAGGGCGTTGTCCCGGTCGGCGCCGGTCTCGGCGCGGGTGTCGATGAGGTGGACGAGCTTCACCTTGCGGTGCAGGGGGAGCTTGGGCGTGCCACCGGTCCGGTGGATCGACACGATCTCCACGTCATGGCGCGTCGCGAGCGCGCTCGCGACGTTGAACGTGGAGCGGATCGTGCCGCCGATGCCGTAGGCGTTCTGCAAAAGGAAAGAGATCTTCATGGCGGTGTGTGCGCGGCCGGTCCGTCTCGGGCGCCGCGTCCGTCCTTCCCCCTGGCCTGGGTGTCCGGGTCATCCCTTGTAGGCGGACCGCTCGGCCGTGGGTGGTCGAGTGCGGTCCGAACCGTCGATTAAGACCGTTGGGAGGGATTTCGGTTGCCTGCGAAGGCTACATTGTGGCCTGAGTCACAGCCCTGGAGTCAAGGGTGACCGGCGTCCGCCGGGCCGCGGGCGCCTGCCCGTTGCCGCCGGGACGAATGCAGCACGCGGACGAACGTAGCCCATCCGTTCGGACGGGCGGGGCCCGGGGGCCGCCCGGAAGGATCAGACGGGCCGCCGCGTCGGACAGCCGTCCAGAGGGTAACCGTGCAACCGGGCGTGGCGTACGGCCGGACCCCCGGGGCGCTGGGAGGGTGGGCACGTGAAGGCGATGGTGGCGGTCTCCGCGGTCGTGGCCCTCGGGCTGGCGGCCGGGTGCAGCAGTGGCGGCGGCGTCCCGTCCGGGTCCGGTGGGTCCGGGCGTCCGGGCGGCGGCAGGGGCGAGGGCAAGGATTCGGGCGAGACCGTGCGGGTGCTGAGCCCCGCCCAGCTCAGACACGTGGAGCTGGGGCCCCGCGAGGTGCCCGGCTTCCTGATCGAGCGGGCGTCCGCGCTGGCCGCGGGCGGCGGCAGGCCCCGCACCGACAGCGAGCCCTGCCGGCCGCTGGTGGACGCCCTGGGCTCCCAGCCGAGCCCCGCGCCCGCCGCGTCGGTGGTCAACACCTTCGCCAAGGCCCGGGAGGACCAGCACTTCGAGGGCCTGCTCGGCATGATCAGGGTCTCGACGTACGGGCGGGACGGCGCGTCCGCCACGGTCGACGGCCTGCGGTCGGCCGCCCGGGCCTGTGCGCACGGCTTCCGGATGCGCACCGGCGAGGGCGAGCAGCAGAAGTTCGAGTCCGTGCGCGCGCTCCCGGCGCCGGAGCTGGGGGAGGACGCGGTGGCCTACCGCCTGGAGAACGCGACGGACCGGGCCCCGAGCCTGATCACGGTCGTGCGCTCCGGGTCCACGCTGTCGATGTTCTTCGCCACGAGCCTCTCGGACCCGGACGGCGTGGAGATCCCGCCGGAGCTGGTGCGGGCGCAGGTGGCGAAGGTGGAGCGGGCGGAGAAGAAGGCCCCCACGGTGCCGCCGCCGCCTTCGACCCCGGGGCCCGGTGAGGGCGGCGAGGCCGGGGACAGCGTCGGCTGACGGCCCCCGCGGCCGTCGGCTACGCCTGTTTCTTCTGGCTCGGCTTCGCCACCGACGCGTCCGCCTGCTGCTGCGCCCGGATCATGATGCGGCGGAAGGTGTAGCCCGCCACGTCCCGGCCGGCTTGCAGCGCGTCCTTGTCCTCCGAGGTCACGGCCTTGCCGTTGGTGTAGCCCGCCACGGTGAAGTACGCGTAGCGGCCCTCCGCGTTGCTGGTCAGCCGGCAGGCCGTGGACCGGCAGAAGGACGCGACGTCGTCGCCGGAGAGGGATTCGATGTTGCCCGCGGACTGCTCCTTGGCCTTGTCCGCCGCGGCCTTGGTGTCGAAGACGGCGACGCCGACGGTGACGGCGACCCCGTCGCGCACGTAGGTGGCGCGCAGGACCTTGCGACAGCCGTTGCCGGTGAGGACGGAGCCGAGCTCGCCCTGCGCGGCGGTGGCGCACTTCTCGGTGGTGGCCGTCGCGGCGCGCTGGTACTTGCGCTTGTCGAGCACCGGCTTGGTGTGCGGGAAGAGCGTCTTGGTGCTCAGCGGTGCCTTGTCCTTATCCGCGCTCGCGATGAAGTCCCGCGGGTTGGGCGGCGGAGGCGGGGCGACCTGGGAGAACGAGGGCTCCGGGGTCTTGGAGGCGCCGGGGACCTTCGCGGGGGCCGGGCCGGACGCCTGCTCGCTCTTGTGCGAGCCGGCGACGGTCACCGCCACGAGCGCGGCGATCACCCCGGCGGCCACGACGCCGCCGCCGGCGAACAGCAGCCGCTTGCGGCGCCGGCCGCGCTGGGCGCTGTCGTCGGCGAGCGCGGCCCAGTCCGGCGTCTGCGGCGCGGGCGGCACCGCGCCCCACGGCGGGGGCGGCGCCGGCGGCCCCTGTGGCGGCGGTGCCTGCGGCGGTGGGGGCCCCCACTGCGGTATCGGCTGGTGCGGATCCCCCGGGGCCCCGTGCGGCCCTCCCTGCCCAAAGCTCATGGCGTGCATCGTAAACCGGGTTGGTCGCAGCCCCCTCCGACGGAGAGAATCCCCCCATGGGACATGTGGAAGCGGGACACCTGGAGTACTACCTGCCGGACGGCCGGGTTCTGCTCGGCGATGTCTCCTTCCGGGTCGGCGAGGGGGCCGCGGTCGCGCTCGTCGGCGCCAACGGCGCGGGGAAGACGACACTGCTGCGGCTGCTCGCTGGTGAGCTCCAGCCGCACGGCGGCTCGGTCACCGTCACCGGCGGGCTCGGGGTGATGCCGCAGTTCGTCGGCTCCGTGCGGGACGACCGCACCGTCCGTGACCTGCTGGTCTCCGTCGCCGGGCCGAGCATCCGGCAGGCCGCGGCGGCCGTGGACGAGGCCGAGCACGCGATCATGACGCGGGACGACGAGGCCGCGCAGATGGCTTACGCCCAGGCCCTCTCCGACTGGGCGGAGGTGCGCGGGTACGAGGCCGAGACCACCTGGGACATGTGCACGATGGCCGCCCTCGGCGTCCCCTACGAGCAGGCCCAGTGGCGCCAGGTGCGCACCCTCTCCGGCGGTGAGCAGAAGCGGCTCGTCCTGGAGTCGCTGCTGCGCGGCACGGACGAGGTGCTGCTCCTGGACGAGCCGGACAACTACCTCGACGTCCCCGGCAAGCGCTGGCTGGAACAGAAACTGCGCGAGACGAAGAAGACGGTGCTGTTCGTCTCCCACGACCGCGAGCTGCTGGCCCGCTCAGCCGAGAAGATCATCAGCGTCGAGCCGGGCCCGGCCGGGTCGGACGTGTGGGTGCACGGCGGCGGCTTCGCCACGTACCACGAGGCCCGCAAGGAGCGCTTCGCGCGCTTCGAGGAGCTGCGCCGCCGCTGGGACGAGAAGCACGCCCAGCTGAAGAAGCTGGTGCTCAGCCTCCGCCAGGCCGCGTCCATCAGCCATGAGCTGGCCTCCCGGTACGCGGCCGCGCAGACCCGGCTGCGGAAGTTCGAGGAGGCCGGCCCGCCCCCGGAGCCGCCCCGCGAGCAGGACATCCGGATGCGGCTGCGCGGCGGGCGGACCGGTGTCCGCGCCGTGACCTGCGAGGGCCTGGAGCTGACGGGCCTGATGAAACCGTTCGACCTGGAGGTCTTCTACGGCGAGCGGGTCGCCGTCCTGGGCTCGAACGGCTCCGGCAAGTCCCACTTCCTGCGGCTGCTCGCCGGCGGGGACGTGGCCCACACGGGCCGGTGGAAGCTGGGCGCCCGGGTCGTGGCCGGCCACTTCGCGCAGACCCACGCCCACCCCGAGCTGCTGGGCCGCACCCTCGTCGACATCCTGTGGACCGAGCACGCCAAGGACCGCGGCGGGGCGATGTCCGTGCTGCGCCGGTACGAGCTGGAGAAGCAGGGCGACCAGCCCTTCGAGAAGCTCTCCGGCGGTCAGCAGGCCCGCTTCCAGATCTTGCTCCTGGAGCTGGCCGGCACGACGGCGCTGTTGCTGGACGAGCCGACGGACAACCTGGACCTGGAGAGTGCGGAGGCGCTGCAGGAGGGCCTGGAGGCGTATGAGGGGACGGTGCTCGCCGTCACCCACGACCGTTGGTTCGCTCGTTCGTTCGATCGTTTTGTGGTGTTCGGTGCGGACGGGCTCGTCCGGGAGGTTCCGGAGCCGGTGTGGGACGAGGCGCGGGTGGACCGGGCGCGGTAATACCGCCGGGCCCGCCCGCGGGGCCATCCGGGTGGCCCCGCCCGGGAGCCGGTGGGACCATGTTTTTGACCCTGCCGGTGCAGGACGGGTACTCTACGAGTTCGTTATGCGTATTGGCTTGGTCGTTCTCACGCGAGGGGCCCTTACGCTTGTCCACCCGGCCGATGACCAGCGGCTGGCAGGCGGGTTGCGTCCCCGTTTGTCGCCAAGGCTGTCGTGATCGTCCAGGTGGCCTTGTCAGGACCCGTCCCCTCGGCCCTTGTGGGCTTGGGGAGACCCCACTCTGAAGAAGCGAAGGCTACGACCGTGCGTACGTTCAGCCCCAAGCCCGGCGATGTCCAGCGCCAGTGGCACATCATTGACGCGCAGGACGTTGTCCTGGGCCGTCTGGCCTCTCAGGCCGCCAACCTTCTCCGCGGCAAGCACAAGCCTGTGTACGCGCCGCACGTTGACACCGGTGACTTCGTCATCATCATCAACGCCGACAAGGTGCACCTGTCCGGTAACAAGAAGACCCAGAAGCTGGCGTACCGCCACTCCGGCTTCCCGGGTGGTCTGCGCTCCGTCCGTTACGACGAGCTGCTCGACAAGAACCCCGAGAAGGCCGTCGAGAAGGCCATCCGGGGCATGGTGCCCAAGAACTCCCTCGGCCGCCAGATGCTCTCGAAGCTGAAGGTGTACTCGGGCAGCGAGCACCCGCACGCCGCTCAGATGCCGGTCCCGTTCGAGATCACCCAGGTCAAGCAGGGCTAGTCCCGGCCACCGCCGACCAGACAGAAAGTATCTGAGGAGAATCGTGGCTGAGACCACCGCCGAGACCCCCGTCGTCGAAGACGAGGCCGTCGAGGAGTACACCACCGAGACCGAGGTCGTCGAGTCGGAGTACACCTCCGAGTCCCTCGCCTCCCGCTTCGGTGACCCGCAGCCGGCCGCCGGCCTGGGCCGTCGCAAGAACGCCATCGCCCGCGTCCGGATCGTCCCGGGCACCGGCAAGTGGAAGATCAACGGTCGCACCCTTGAGGACTACTTCCCCAACAAGGTGCACCAGCAGGAAGTCAACGAGCCCTTCAAGGTGCTCGAGCTCGACGACCGCTACGACGTCATCGCCCGCATCGCGGGTGGCGGCGTGTCCGGCCAGGCCGGCGCCCTGCGCCTCGGCGTGGCCCGTGCGCTGAACGAGGCGGACGTGGACAACAACCGCGGCGCGCTCAAGAAGGCCGGCTTCCTCTCCCGCGACGACCGTGCGGTCGAGCGCAAGAAGGCCGGTCTCAAGAAGGCCCGCAAGGCTCCGCAGTACAGCAAGCGCTAAACACGCGCTTCGCTGCTCCTGCTCGAACGCCCCGGCGGCACGATCCGTGCCGCCGGGGCGTTCGGCTATCGACGGCACGGGGCGTATACCTGGATGTACCCGGATGCAACGCTCCGGTCCCGGACTCGACATCTTTCTCTGCGGGGGCCTCGCGGGCCCCTACTCCCGCGTTTTTTCGGAGGACACCAGTGGGACGACTCTTCGGTACGGACGGTGTGCGCGGCGTTGCCAACGCAGATCTGACGGCTGAGCTCGCGCTCGGCCTCTCGGTCGCCGCGGCGCACGTGCTCGCCGAGGCGGGCACGTTCGAGGGCCACCGCCCCGTGGCCGTGGTCGGCCGAGATCCGCGTGCGTCCGGGGAGTTCCTGGAGGCCGCCGTGGTGGCCGGGCTGGCCAGCGCGGGCGTCGACGTCCTGCGGGTGGGCGTCCTGCCGACGCCGGCCGTCGCCTACCTGACCGGTGCTCTGGGCGCCGACCTCGGCGTGATGCTCTCCGCGAGCCACAACGCCATGCCGGACAACGGTGTCAAGTTCTTCGCCCGCGGCGGCCACAAGCTCGCCGACGAGCTGGAGGACCGCATCGAGCGCACCTACCGCGCCCACGCCTCCGGTGAGCCCTGGGACCGGCCCACCGGCGCCGGCGTCGGCCGGGTCCGCGACTACGACCAGGGCTTCGACAACTACGTCGCCCACCTGATCGGTGTGCTGCCCAACCGTCTCGACGGCCTCAAGGTCGTCATCGACGGCGCCCACGGTGCCGCCGCCCGGGTCTCCCCCGAGGCGTTCGCGCGCGCCGGCGCCGAGGTCATCACCATCGGCACCGAGCCCGACGGCCTCAACATCAACCACGAGTGCGGCTCCACCCACCTGGACAAGCTGCGCGCCGCCGTCGTCGAGCACAGCGCCGACCTGGGCGTCGCCCACGACGGCGACGCCGACCGCTGCCTGGCCGTGGACGCCAAGGGCGAGGAGGTCGACGGCGACCAGATCCTCGCCGTCCTGGCCCTCGCCATGCGCGAGGCGGGCTCGCTGCGCAAGAACACCGTCGTCGCCACCGTGATGTCCAACCTGGGCTTCAAGCTGGCCATGGAGCGCGAGGGTGTCGACTTCATCCAGACGGCGGTCGGCGACCGCTACGTGCTGGAGGAGATGAAGGCCCACGGCTACGCCCTGGGCGGCGAGCAGTCCGGGCACGTCATCGTCCTCGACCACGCCACCACCGGCGACGGCACCCTGACCGGCCTGATGCTGGCCGCGCGCGTCGCCGCCACCGGCCGCACCCTCGCGGATCTCGCCGGGGTCATGGAGCGGCTGCCGCAGGTCCTGATCAACGTCCGCGATGTCGACAAGAGCCGGGTGAACTCCTCGCCGGAGCTCGCCGCGGCCGTCGCCCACGCCTCCGACGAGCTGGGCTCCACCGGCCGGGTGCTGCTGCGCTCCTCCGGCACGGAGCCGCTGGTGCGCGTCATGGTCGAGGCCGCGGACATCGAGCAGGCGCGCGCGGTGGCGCAGCGGCTGGCCGACGTCGTGAAGTCGACGCTCGGCTAAGGCCTTTCCGGCGGGAGGTGGGTGCACCACCGCTGCGCGGCGGTGTCTCAAATGCCGGACGGGCTGAAAGCCCGTCCGGCATTTGAGGACGCGCCCGCAGGGCGCTCGCCGCCGCAGGCGGCAACGACGCGCCGCAGTCAGACGGCTCGCCGCTGTCGCGCCCAGGACCACTTCTGGGCGAGGAGCGTCAGCGTCCCCGCCGCGATGATCCCCAGCAGGTTCAGCGCCAGCTGCACCGCCGAGCCGCGGGTCTCGGACCAGTTCCCGTACGACAGGGCGACGGCCGCGTTCGCCGCGGCCGGCACGGTCGTCACCGAGATCGCCACCCCGATCAGTGCCCCGGACTTCGCCGAGGTCAAAGAGAGAATGCCGGCGATTCCGGCCAGGAACGCCACCACGAAGGAGAAGGCGTCCGGCTGCCAGATGAACGCGGTCTGCGGGCGGTCGCCGAGGAACCTGGCCTCGTCGAAGAGCCCCAGCGCGTCCATCAGCACGCTGAAGCCGCCGGTCAGCAGCATCGCCGCGGGGAAGCCCACGAGCAGCGCGATCAGCGAGCGCCACGCCAGCCGCGGCGCCCGGCGCACCATGGCCGTGCACAGCCCGGCCAGCGGGCCGAACTCCGGGCCCACCGCCATGGCGCCCACGATCAGGATCGCGCTGTCGATCATCACGCCGCAGGCGGCGAGCATCGTGGCGACGGTCAGGAACGCCAGGAAGGTGACGGTGAGCGTCGACTCCTCGTGCGTCTCCTCGACGAGCGACTCCCAGACGATCGCGTCCGCGCCCTCGCCCGGCGCGTCCCGCTCCGCCCGGTCGGCGCTGCGGGAGAGCGTCAGGCCGACGTTCTCGGCCGAGATCGCGCCCCACTCCGGCAGGCCGGTCGCGCGCAGCCGCTCCAGCAGCTCGTCGGCGGCCTCCCGTGCCACGTCGCACAGCACGACGTCGCCCCGCGGGTCGCGGGCGGCCCCGGTGAGTACGGCCAGATGGGTGGTGCCGACGCTCTGCTCCACGAGGGCGACGATCTCGTCGGTGCGGTCGGCGGGAGTGATCATCCGCAGATGCAGCAGGGGCACCTGGTGGGTCCGTCCTGTCGGGCCGGGCGTGCCGGGCGGGTCAGAGCTTGCGCAGGGAGAGCCGCTGGACCTTGTGGTCCGGGCCCTTGCGCAGGATGAGGTTGGAGCGGCCGCGGGTGGGTGCCACGTTCTCCAGCAGATTGGGCTTGTTGATGGTGCGCCAGTTCCGGTGGGCGTACTCCAGGGCCTCCTCCTCGGAGACCTGGGTGTACCGGCGGAAGTAGGAGTCCGGGTCCTGAAAGGCCGTCAGGCGCAGCTTCTTGAAGCGCTCGTAGTACCAGCGCTCGATGTCCTCCGAGCGCGCGTCGACGTAGACGCTGAAGTCGAAGAAGTCGGCGAGCCCGACGCGGGTGCGCCCGTCCTTGCCGGGGAGGGCCGGCTGGAGGACGTTGAGGCCCTCGATGATGAGGATGTCCGGGCGGTGCACGGTCAGCCGTTCGCCGGGCACGATGTCGTAGATGAGGTGGGAGTAGACGGGCGCGGTGACCTCGTCCTTGCCGGCCTTCACGTCGGCGACGAAACGGGTCAGGGCGCGCCGGTCGTAGGACTCGGGGAAACCTTTCCGCGACATCAGGCCGCGGCGGTGCAGCTCGTCGTTGGGGAGCAGGAAGCCGTCCGTGGTCACCAGTTCGACGCGGGGGTGCTCGGGCCAGCGGGCCAGCAGCGCCTGGAGCAGCCGGGCGGTGGTCGACTTGCCCACCGCGACACTGCCCGCGACCCCTATGACGAAGGGGGTGCCGGGCTGTGAGCCGTGCCCGCGGTCGCCCGCCTCGCCCAGGAAGGTGTTGAGGGTGCCGCGCAGCCGGCTCGTGGCCTCGACGTAGAGATTGAGCAGCCGGGACAGCGGCAGGTAGACGTCCCGGACCTCGTCGAGGTCGATGACGTCGCCGAGCCCGCGCAGGCGCTCGACCTCTTCCGCTGTCAGGGGCAGCGGGGTGTTCTCCCGCAGGGCGCTCCACTCGGCGCGCGTCAGGTCCACGTAGGGCGACGAGTCGGCGCGGCGGCGTTGCTGCGGGTGCTCTGTGGTGGTCGGCACGTCGCCCATTGTGCGCGGGTGAGGCCCGGCGTTCACTTCCGGGGGGTGCTCGGTACGGGTGTTCTTGTGCGGTTCGGGTGGCTCGTGCGGCACCGGACGGTGAAGTTCGGCAGCGAGCCTGTACCTACTGGCCGGTCAGTACTAGCGTCCCAGCCTCCGCGCCCCGACCACGCTAGGGATGCCGTGTTCGCTCTGCTGCTCGTACGGGCCGCCGCCCGCCGGATCGTCTGCCGTGACCCCCGCCCCGCCGCCCGGGCCGCGCACCGCCCGCACCGCCCCCGCGTCCGCCGCCGCGCCCCGGACGACTTCGCCGCGCGGGTGTGCGGCGAGCTGGCGGCCGAACTGCCCGAGGAGGACCTGGGCCAGGACCTCGCCGACTGCCTCGACCGCTATGAGCTGGGCAGCAAGCCGCGCTGCGAGGAGGTGGAGTACCTCGAACTCCTCCAGGAGGCCATCGACCGGATCGAACGCGGGCGTTGAGCCGTTGGGGCCACCCGCGGGGCCGCCCGGGCCGTACGCTGCTCCGCATGTGCGGAATCGTTGGCTATGTGGGAGGGCAGTGCGCCCTCGACGTCGTATTGGCAGGGCTGCGGCGGCTGGAGTACCGCGGCTATGACTCGGCCGGGGTCGCGGTGCTGGCCGACGGCGGCCTGGCGGCCGCCAGAAAGGCGGGCAAGCTCGCCAATCTGGAGAAGGAGCTGGCCGACCGGCCCCTGCCGTCCGGCCCGACCGGCATCGGCCACACCCGGTGGGCCACCCACGGCGGCCCCACGGACGCCAACGCCCACCCGCACCTCGACAACGCCGGGCGCGTCGCCGTCGTCCACAACGGCATCATCGAGAACTTCGCCGCCCTGCGCGCCGAGCTCGCCGAGCGCGGCCACGTCCTGGGCTCCGACACCGACACCGAGGTCGTCGCCCACCTGCTCGCGGAGGCGTTCTCCTCCTGCGGCGACCTCGCCGAGTCGATGCGGCAGGTGTGCCGGCGGCTGGAGGGCGCGTTCACGCTCGTCGCCGTCCACGCGGACGAGCCGGACGTCGTCGTCGGCGCCCGCCGCAACTCCCCGCTGGTCGTCGGCGTCGGCGACAACGAGTGCTTCCTCGCCTCCGACGTGGCCGCCTTCATCGCCCACACCCGCGAGGCGATCGAGCTGGGCCAGGACCAGGTCGTGGAGCTGCGCCGGGAGGGCGTGACCGTCACCGACTTCGACGGCGCCCCCGCGGAGGTCCGCGCCTACCACGTCGACTGGGACGCCTCGGCCGCCGAGAAGGGCGGCTACGACTACTTCATGCTGAAGGAGATCGCCGAGCAGCCGAAGGCGGTCGCCGACACCCTGCTGGGCCGCATCGACGCGGCGGGTTCGCTCTCCCTGGACGAGGTCCGCATCCCGGCCTCCGTGCTGCGCGAGGTCGACAAGGTCGTCATCGTGGCCTGCGGCACGGCCTACCACGCGGGAATGATCGCCAAGTACGCCATCGAGCACTGGACGCGGATCCCGTGCGAGACGGAGCTGGCCAGCGAGTTCCGCTACCGCGACCCGATCCTCGACCAGCGGACGCTGGTGATCGCCATCAGCCAGTCGGGCGAGACGATGGACACCCTGATGGCGCTGCGGCACGCGCGCGAGCAGGGCGCCCGGGTCCTGGCGATCTGCAACACCAACGGGTCGACGATCCCGCGCGAGTCGGACGCCGTGCTGTACACGCACGCGGGCCCGGAGGTCGCGGTCGCCTCGACGAAGGCGTTCCTGACCCAGCTCGTGGCCTGCTACCTGGTCGCCCTGTACCTGGGCCAGGTGCGCGGCACCAAGTGGGGCGACGAGATCGTGTCGGTGATCCACGAGCTGTCGGAGATCGCGACCCAGGTGGACGAGGTACTGGAGACCATGGAGCCGGTGCGCGAGCTGGCCCGGTCCCTGGCCGGCAAGAACACCGTCCTCTTCCTCGGCCGCCACGTGGGCTACCCCGTGGCCCTGGAGGGCGCGCTGAAGCTCAAGGAGCTCGCCTACATGCACGCCGAGGGGTTCGCGGCCGGGGAGCTCAAGCACGGGCCGATCGCGCTGATCGAGGAGGACCTGCCGGTGGTCGTCGTCGTCCCCTCGCCGCGCGGCCGGTCGGTGCTCCACGACAAGATCGTCTCCAATATCCAGGAGATCCGGGCGCGGGGGGCGCGCACCATCGTCATCGCCGAGCGGGGCGATACGGCCGTCCGCCCGTACGCCGACCACCTCATCGAGATCCCGCCGACCCCGGTGCTGCTCCAGCCCCTCGTCGCCACGGTGCCGCTCCAGGTCTTCGCCTGCGAGCTGGCGACCGCGCGCGGCAACGAGGTCGACCAGCCGCGCAACCTCGCCAAGTCGGTGACCGTCGAATGATCATCGGAGTGGGGATCGACGTCGCCGAGATCGACCGCTTCGGCGTCTCGATGCGCCGCACGCCGGGCATGGCCGAGCGGCTGTTCGTCGAGCGGGAGCTGTACCTGCCCAGCGGCGAGCGGCGGGGCACGGCCTCGCTCGCGGCCCGCTTCGCGGCCAAGGAGGCCCTGGCGAAGGCCCTGGGCGCCCCGGCGGGCCTGCTCTGGACCGACGCCGAGGTCGTGACGGAGGACAGCGGGCAGCCCCGGCTGGTCGTCTCGGGCACGGTGGCGGCGCGGGCGGAGCTGCTGGGGGTGCGGTCCTGGCACGTCTCGCTGAGCCACGACGCGGGGGTGGCGTCGGCGGTGGTGATCGCCGAGGGATAGCGGGACCGGCCCGGGATGTACCGCTCCGACCGGGCCCGAACCGCGCATGTCGCCTTTCCCCACGCCGCTCCAACTTCCCTCCCGTATCGTCGGATCGGCTGTTCGGCTGTTCGGCGAGGGACGGGGCGGGGGACGAGGCATGCATCCGGCGAGGGAACGGATCGCGGCCGTCTTCGGGCGGCGCCAGGGCAGCGGCTACCTCCTCACGCCGCGGCTCGTCCTGACCGCCGCACACGTCGTCGGCGACTGCGAGACGCCCCGGGTGATCGTGCCGGGCGGCGCCGGGCCGGTGCGCTGCCGCCTCGCGTGGGCGCGGGACGACAGCCGCCGCTGTGACGCCGCGCTGCTGACCGCCGAGCGGGATCTCGTCCCCGAAGAGGCGGCGGCCGCCTTCGAACCGCTGGTCTGGGGCCGCTCCTACGACCTGAGGGCGTGGCCGGGGGCCCAGGCCGTCGGTTTTCCGCAGGTCCAGCGGGACGCCGAGGAGGAGCTCGACACCGAGCAGGTCGTGGGCACCTTCAAGCCGGGCAGCAGCATGCTCAGCGGCCGGCACGTCCTCGACAGCGAACACCGCGCGCCGGAGCCGCCCGACGGCGGCGGCTCGCCGTGGGCGGGGATGTCCGGCGCCGCGGTCTTCGTCGACGGGCTGCTCGCCGGGGTGGTGTGCGCGGACCCGGCCGGCTGGGGGCACGGGCGGCTGACGGTGACGCCCTCGGCGACGCTCTGGTCGGACTTCCAGTTCCTCAAGGAGTGCCTCCTGGCCGGGCACAAGCCGGAGTCGCGGTCGCTGACCTCCCACCGGGAGCTGGAGATCGAGGCGTTCGAGGGGAGGCTGCGGGACTACGTCGTGGGGAAGGCCGGTGAGCTGACGATCATCGGGCTCACCCTCTCCGACAGCGAGGGGGAGAGCTGGCCCCTCGACGCCGCCTATCTCAGCCTGGAGCTGACGGACACGGACCCCGACCGGGCCGTGGCCGCGGAGGGCTTCGGGGCGGCGGAGGCGGGTTCCCGGCCCGGTCCGGCGCCGCGGCGGGCGGAGGAGGCGCTGTCCGGGCGGCGGCGGGTGCTGCTGCGCGGGGCCGCGGGTTCCGGGAAGACGACGCTGCTGCAGTGGCTCGCCACGATCACCGCGCGCGGTGACCTGCCGCCCGGGCTCGGGCACTTGAGCGGCTGCATGCCGCTGCTCCTGCCCCTGCGGACCCTGATCCGCCGGGGCGAGCTGCCCCGGCCCGAGGAGTTCCTCGCCACCGCCGCCGCACCGCTGGCCGGGCTGCCCGCGGCACAGGGGTGGGCGACGCGCCGGCTCGCCGAGGGAACGGTCCTGCTGCTCGTCGACGGGGTGGACGAGGTCCCCGAGGCCGACCGTCGCCGCACCCTGAGCTGGATCAAGGACCTGCTGGCCGCCTACCCCGACGCGCGGTACGTGCTGACGACGCGCCCCTCCGCCGTACGGGAGGGCTGGCTCGCGGACGCCGGGTTCACGGAGCTGGAACTGCTGCCGATGGGCCGCGGGGACGTCCTGGCCTTCATCGACCGCTGGCACACGGCCGCCGGAGCACAGCGGAACGCGCAACTGCGCGAGATGGGGGAGGCCCTGGCCGCTGCGGTCGTCGCCAAGCGCGACCTGGGGAGGCTGGCCACCAACCCCCTGATGTGCGCGCTGATCTGCGCCCTCAACCGCTCCCGGCGCGGCTACCTGCCGCACGGCCGGATGGAGCTCTACCGCGCCGCGCTGGAGCTCCTCCTCGTCCGCCGGGACCGCGAGCGCGACATCGCCGTCGGCCTGGAGAGCCCGGAGCTGGAACAGGCGCAGACCGCGCTGCTGCGGAAGATCGCCTACTGGCTGATCCGCAACGGCCGCCACGAGATCGCCTGGCACAAGGCCGTGGAGATCCTGGAACGGGCGCTGCCCGCGATGCCGGCCGTCGCGGCACGCGGCAGCGCGGAGGACATCCTGCGCCATCTGGTACTGCGCAGCGGCCTGCTGCGCCAGCCGACGAGCGGCACGCTGGACTTCATTCACCGTACTTTCCAGGACTACCTGGGCGCCCAGGCCGCCGTGGACGACTGGGACTTCGACGTCCTGGTCGAGCACGCGCACGACACCCAGTGGGAGGACGTCCTGCGGATGGCGGTCGGGCACGCGGCGCCGCGCGCCCGGGCGGAGCTGCTGCACCTGCTGCTGGAGCGGGGGGACCGGGAGGAGCCCGCCCGGCACCGGCTGCACCTGCTGGCCGCGGCCTGCCTCGAACACGCCACGGAGGTCGACCCGGAGATTCGGACCCGGGTGGAGAAGGCCGCGGCGGAACTGGTCCCGCCGCGGGATCCCGAGTCGGCGAAGGAACTGGCGGCGGCGGGCCGCGTGGTGCTGGATCTGCTGCCGGGGCCCGAGGGGCTGGAGGAGGAGGTGGCGCACGCGGTGGTCGTGGCGGCGACGACGGTGGCGGACGACCACGCGATCCCCCTGCTGTCCCGCTACGCGACCCACCGCTCCCTCCGGGTCCGGGCCCAGCTCGCGTGGGCGTGGGACCGTTTCGACACGGAGCAGTACGCGGAGGCGGTGATCGGGAGGCTGCCGTACGCGGATGAGGGGGAGGGGGAGCTGCGCTTCGTGGCGAAGTCAAGGGAGCACGAGCGGATGCTCAGGAAGCTGGGCGGGAGCCGGCTGGTGCAGTACCGGGGCTTGGACGCCACCACCCAGAACCTGACTGACTTCCTGGTGAGGCTTCCCGGGCCCCGCCAGAAGTAGTGCCGCTCACTCGTTCCGGACCGTGAGTGGCACGCGCATGGTCATGGATTGATGTCGAGCAGCCGTACGGGGTGGTTTTCCCAGCGCTTGGGCGCGGCCGTGGCGATGAACGCCCCATCCGGTCGTTCAGGCATCGGCTCCGCCGCGTACCGGGTGTGCGCGACAGCCCAGCTGTCGTCGCGGGCGACGGCCAGGGCGGCGGGCAGGTCCAGGTCGAGAACGGTGATGCCGGGCATGGAGACGAGGTGCTCGGCGGCGCCGGGTCGGGCCCGGTCCGCTTCCACCAGGGCACAGGTTGTGACGTACACGTACCAGCCTGCTTCGGCATGTGCACGGTGAATGAGTCGGGAGACGACGAAGTTGCCCTGCCCGGCGGCGACCATGGCCGTCTCGTCGAGCAGGACATGGATCTGATCGCTCACCGCATGGCCTCGGCGAGGCGCCGGTCCAGCTCGGCGTCCAGTCGCGCCTCTTCGTCCGCGGTGGGGTTGTAGCCGTTCCACTCGTACAGCAGCTGTCGGGCCCGTTCGGCCCGTTCGGCCCGTTCGGTCGGGGTGAGGGCCTGTTCGGCCAGGCGGGCAAGGTAGGCGCGCAGCGACAGACCTTCTGCCGCGGCTACCTCTGCGAGGCGATCGCGGGCGTCGGTGGAGATGCGGATGTTGGCGTCAGCCATGCTCGGTCCTTCCGGTCGTCCCGTCAGGGTACGGGTACGCACCCGTACCCGTCATCCCCCGATCGGGCGTACCTCACCCACCACCTCCCGCCACACCCCCCGCACCGCCTCCGCCACCCCCGACGCCGTCAGGGGCGCCGTGCCCAGGGAGCGGGCCGCCAGGCCGTGGAGGTAGGCGGCCACCGACGCCGCGTCGAGGCCGCGCAGGCCCGACGCCAGCAGGGCGCCCGTCAGGCCCGACAGGACGTCGCCGCTGCCGGCCGTCGCCAGCCACGGCGTGCCCGTCGGGTTCACCCGGACGGGCGCGGAGCCCGAGGCCACCACCGTCGTCGAGCCCTTGAGGAGGGCGGTCACCCCGTAGCGCTCCGCCAGCGTCCGGGCCGCGTGCAGGCGCGCCGACTCCACGCGCTCGCGGGTCAGGCCCAGCAGGACGGCGGCCTCCCCGGCGTGCGGGGTGAGGACCGTTTCCGCCTCCCGGGACCGGATCTGCTCCGCCGACAGCAGCCGCAGGCCGTCGGCGTCCACCAGAACCGGCACGTCGGAGGCCAGGACGTCGGCCAGAGCCTTCGGCGCGTCCGGGTCGTCGCCGGCGCCGGGGCCGATGACCCACGCCTGGACGCGGCCGGCCTTCGACGGGGGGCCCGCCGAGACGAGCGTCTCGGGGAAGCGGGCGAGCACGGCCTCCGCCGCCGGGCCGACGTACCGCACCGCCCCCGCGCCGCCGTGCAGCGCGCCCGCCACGGCCAGGACCGCCGCGCCGGGGTAGCGGGCCGAACCCGCGACGACGCCGACGACACCGCGCCGGTACTTGTCGCTCTCGGCCCCCGGGCGCGGCAGCAGCGCGGCCACGTCGGCGTGCTGGAGGGCCTCGGCGTCCGGCCGGGCCGGGAGCCGCAGGCCGATGTCGACCAGGCGCAGGGCGCCCGCGTGCTCGCGCGCCGGGTCGATGAGCAGCCCCGGCTTGTACGCGCCGAAGGTGACCGTCGCGTCGGCCCGTACGGCCGAGCCCCGGACCTCGCCGGTGTCCGCGTCGACGCCGCTCGGCAGGTCGACGGCGACGATCAGCGCCCGCCCGGCCGCGGCGGCCCGTACCAGCGCGTCCGCGTCCGGGCGGAGCCCGCCCTTGCCGCCGATGCCGACGATCCCGTCCAGGACGAGGTCGGCGCGGCGGACGGCCTGGTCGGCGGCCTCCGGCGAGGCGACGGTCCCGCCCGCGGCCCGCAGCGCGGCCAGGCCGCCCGCGTGGGTCCGGTCGGGGGCGAGGAGCACCGCGCGCACCCCGGCGCCGCGCCGGGCGAGCCGGGCGCCCGCGTACAGGGCGTCGCCGCCGTTGTCGCCGCTGCCGACGAGCAGGACCACCCGGGCCCCGTACGTGCGTCCCAGCAGGCCGGCGCAGGCGGCGGCGAGCCCGGCGGCGGCGCGCTGCATCAGGGCGCCGTGGGGGAGTTCGGCCATGAGCGTGCGCTCGGCGGCCCGGACGGTCTCGACGCGGTGGGCGGTCCTCATGCCCCCCAGTGTGACCTTCGGCCCGCTCCCGCGCCCCGCCGAATCGGACACCCCTGCTTGTCCGGAAATATGGGGGATTGCTCGCTGCCCCTCACCTCCTGCCCCGGCGTCCTGAGACACTGACGGGGATGAACGAGACACCGATGCGCGCCCGTGCCCAGGTCGACCTGGCCGCCCTGCGGGCCAATGTGCGCACCCTGAAGGCCCGCGCGCCCCAGGCTCAGCTGATGGCCGTGGTCAAGGCGGACGCGTACGGCCACGGGGCGGTGCCCTGTGCCCGCGCGGCGCGCCAGGCCGGTGCGGAGTGGATCGGCACGGCCACTCCGCAGGAGGCGCTCGCGCTGCGCGCGGCGGGCGACACGGGCCGGATGATGTGCTGGCTGTGGACGCCCGGCGGCCCCTGGCAGGAGGCCGTCGAGGCCGATGTCGACGTCTCCGTGAGCGGCGTGTGGGCCCTCGACGAGCTCCTGCCGGCCGTGCGCGCGGCCGGGCGGCCCGCCCGCGTCCAGCTGAAGGTCGACACCGGTCTGGGGCGCAACGGCTGCCAGCCCGCCGATTGGCCGGAATTGATCGCGGCCGCCCGGGCCGCCGAGGACGCGGGCCTGATCCGCGTCACCGGCCTGTGGTCGCACTTCGCCTGCGCGGACGAGCCCGGCCACCCCTCCATCCAGGCGCAGCTCGCCGTCTTCCGGGAGGCCGTGGCGTACGCCGAGAGCCGGGGCATCGCTCCCGAGGTGCGGCACATAGCCAATTCCCCGGCGACCCTGACCCTCCCCGAGGCCCGTTTCGACCTCGTCCGGACCGGGATCGCGATCTACGGCGTCTCTCCGAGCCCGGAGATCGGCACCCCCCAGGACTTCGGCCTCAGGCCGGTCATGACCCTCTCGGCGTCCCTGGCCTTGGTCAAGCGGGTACCGGCCGGGCACGGTGTCTCATACGGGCATCACTACGTCACCCCCGGGGCCACTACTCTCGCTCTGGTTCCCCTCGGGTACGCGGACGGGATCCCGCGGGCCGCCTCCGGCACCGGCCCGGTGCTGATCGGCGGCAAGTGGCGGACGGCCGCGGGCCGGGTGGCCATGGACCAGTTCGTGGTCGACCTGGGCGGCGACACCGCCGAGGTGGGTGACGAGGCGGTGCTGTTCGGCCCGGGCGACCGGGGCGAGCCGACGGCCGAGGACTGGGCCCGGGCCACGGGAACCATCGCCTACGAGGTCGTCACGCGCATCTCGAACCGCGTTCCGCGCGTCTATGTCGGTGAAGAGCCGGACATGGACCGGAACGCGGCCGGGCACACGCACGCAGATGTGCACGCGAACGTGGACGATGTGAACGTGAACGACGTGGACGATGTGAACGTGGTCGGGCAGGAGAGCTAGGACACGGGGGCACGGCATGAGCGACAGCACGGGCAGCGGCCGGGACGTGGTCGATGCCGTGGCGGGCGGAACGGGCACCTGGCGGCGCGGCGCGGGCGTGGCGGGAGCCGCGATCGGCGTCGTGGCGGCGGGGGCCGCGGTCGGGGTGGCCGTCGAGCGGCTGACGGTGGGGCGCGGCATGCGCCGCAAGGCGCGGCTCGCCCTGGACGCGGCGGGCCCCTACGGGACGCTGCGCGGCACACCGGGCCGGGCGGTCGCCGCGGACGGCACGGAGCTGTACTACGAGGTCGACGAGATCGCCGACCACGCCGCCGCGGGGCCCGCGGGCGCGGCCTCCGGGTCCGCGGAGTCCGCCCCGCGCGAGCCGGGCAGGCGCCTCTTCGGCCGCCGCCGGCCGCCGCTGACGGTGGTCTTCAGCCACGGCTACTGCCTCGGCCAGGACGCCTGGCACTTCCAGCGGGCCGCCCTGCGCGGCGCGGTGCGGACCGTCTACTGGGACCAGCGCAGCCACGGCCGCTCCGCGCGGGGGCGCACCGACCCCATTTCCATCGACCTCCTGGGCCGCGACCTCAAGGCCGTCATCGACGCCGCCGCCCCCGAGGGCCCGCTGGTCCTGGTGGGGCACTCGATGGGCGGCATGACGATGATGGCGCTGGCCGCCCAGTACCCCGAGCTGGTCGCCGAGCGCGTCGTGGGCGCCGCGTTCATCGGGACCTCGGCCGGCCGGCTCGCCGAGGACACCTACGGCCTGCCGGTCGCGGCGATGAACGTGGTCCGCCGCCTGCTGCCGGGGGCCTTCAAGCTGATGTCCGCCCAGCCCGAACTGATCGAGAAGGGCCGGCGGGCCACCGCCGACCTCTTCGCGGGGATCGTCAAGCGCTACTCGTTCGAATCCGAGGACGTGGACCCGGCGGTGGCGCGGTTCGCCGAGCGGCTGATCGAGTCGACGCCGGTCGACGTGGTCGCCGCGTTCTACCCGGCGTTCGCCCTGCACGACAAGGTGGAGGCGCTGTGCGCCTTCGACCACCGGCCG
The DNA here is from genome assembly GCF_040646215.1 of Streptomyces sp. NPDC046215. NCBI lineage: Bacteria > Bacillati > Actinomycetota > Actinomycetes > Kitasatosporales > Streptomycetaceae > Streptomyces > Streptomyces sp. NPDC046215. The sequence goes on from NZ_JBEYZW010000023.1 coordinate 26,667, forward strand.
GTGCTCGTCCTGGCCGGGCAGCAGGACCTGATCACGCCCAGCGCGCACAGCGAGGCCATCGCCGAAGCGCTGCCGGACGGCCGGCTCGTCCTCGTGCCGGACGCCGGGCACATGGTGATGATGGAGTACCCCGACCTGGTCTCCTCCCACCTGGCCGAGCTGCTGGTGGCGGCCGGCGCCTCCGGGGCGCGCGACGGGCGGCGCCACGCGGCCGGAGCACGGCAGTGGGGCTGAGCCCCGTACCATCGGGGGGTATGAACGCCCCGCATGCCCCTTCCGCCGCCGTTACCGCGCAGGTCACCGTCAAGTCCGCCGAGGACATGCGGGACTTGGGTCGCAGACTGGCCGCGCTGCTGCGCCCCGGCGACCTGGTCCTGCTCACGGGTGAGCTGGGAGCCGGCAAGACGACGCTGACCCGCGGGCTGGGCGAGGGGCTCGGCGTGCGCGGCGCCGTCACGTCCCCGACGTTCGTGATCGCGCGCGTCCACCCGCCCCTGGGGGGCGGCCCGGCCCTCGTCCACGTCGACGCCTACCGCCTTTCCGGCGGCCTGGACGAGATGGAGGACCTGGACCTGGACGTCTCGCTGCCCGAGTCCGTGATCGTCGTGGAGTGGGGCGACGGCAAGGTCGAGGAGCTGTCCGAGGACCGGCTGCACGTCGTCATCGAGCGGGCGGTGGGCGCGGACGCCCTTGCGCTGCCGGAGGCCGACGACGTGCGGGGGGTGACCGTGACCGGGGTCGGCGCGCGGTGGACGGGCGTGGACCTCTCGCCGCTGGGCTGACCGGTACGGGCGCGCGCCCGCAAGGTTCCGACAAGCCGTCGGGAAGATGTTGCGCGGGCGGTATCCGGCGTGGTCACATGGAGGCAGAGACACGGTTAGGTCTACCTAACCTTGCCCATCTGTCCCAGGAGGCACTCATGCCGGGTCAAGAGCCTGCTGACGCCGTGGCGAACCGCTCCGGGAACGACGCCGATGAGCGGCCCCCCTCGATGCGCGACCTCCTCGCGGCGTGCGCGGCGGCGGACGCGGTCTCGACCCCACCGCGGGCGCCCGCGGCGCCGTCGGCGCCGGAGGATCGCCCGAGGGAACGGGACGCGGCGTAACGGCACCGGGGCCGCGAGAATTCACCCGCCCGTGTGAGGGTGTGCGGCGGCGCGCGGCCTTTCCATGACGATGGCGCCCGGCGGCCGGGTGGGGTGTGCCCTTCCGCCGCGATGGCGCTTGGCCGCCGCCGTGGTGCGGTGCGGCGGGCGAGCTCGGCCGGCGTGGCATCCCGGCCCCGGGGCCGGTCCGGCACCGCCGGATCGCGCCGTTGCGGCGGGTTTGGGTTGCGGCCCTCGTTGATCTAGGCGATGACGCTCCGCGTCAATTCCCGCCGCGACGGCGATTCGCCACGATGTTGCTGTTCGGCGGTGCCGGACGGGCGGGGCTGCCGGGAGCCCGCTGCCCGGCCCTTCTGCCGCGATGGCGCTTGGCCGCCGTGGTGCGGTTAGGCGGGCGTGTTCTGCCGCGCCACCTGCACCGTCGTGTCACCCCGGCCCCTGGGGCCGGTTCGGCACCGCCGGGCCACGCCGTTGTGCGGGCGCGCCGTCGCGGCGGGTCCGGGTTGTGGCCCTGCGCCGCCCCAGGCGGCGACGTGTCGCCCCGCCTTCTCCGCCGCGTCGCCGCCCAGGCGAAGACGCTCCGCGTCAATTCCCGCCGCGACGGTGATCCGCCACGACGTTGCCGTCCGGCGGTGTCGAATCGGCAGGAGGGCCTGGAACCCGTCGCCCCGCCAGTCGGCGGGCCGGGCCTGCCGGCTCCGGCTGCCGCGCGGGTCAGCGGGCGTGGGCTGCCGTGCCACCGCCTTCACTGCCGCGGCATCCCGGCCCCGGGGCCGGTTCGGCACCGCCGGATCGCGCCGTTGTGCGGGGGCGCCGTTGCGGCGGGTTTGGGTTGCGGCCCTCGTTGATCTAGGCGATGACGCTCCGCGTCAATTCCCGCCGCGACGGCGATTCGCCACGATGTTGCTGTTCGGCGGTGCCGGACGGGCGGGGCTGCCGGGAGCCCGCTGCCCGGCCCTTCTGCCGCGATGGCGCTTGGCCGCCGTGGTGCGGTTAGGCGGGCGTGCCCTGCCGCGCCACCTGCACCGTCGTGTCACCCCGGCCCGCGGGGCCGGTTCGGCACCGCCGGGCCACGCCGTTGTGCGGGCGCGCCGTCGCGGCGGGTCCGGGTTGCGGCCCTGCGCCGCCGCAGGCGGCAGCGTGTCGCCCCGCCTTCTTCGCCGCGACGCCGCCCAGGCGAAGACGCTCCGCGTCAATTCCCGCCGCCATGGTGATCCGCCACGACGCTGCCGTCCGGCGATGCCGAACCGGCAAAAAAGCTCCCGACCCCGCCGGCCCCGCCAGTGCCCCGGTGCCGAACCGGCAAAAACTCCCCAAAGCTCCAGAACCCGGCGCCCCGCCGGCCAGGCGCCCGTTACGGGACGACCACAACCGGCGTCTTGTTCACCGCGAACTCCCACATCGCCCTGCCGTCCGCCGGCCTCTCGCGGATGCCGCCCGTCTTCTTCGTCGACGACGGGTTCGGCGACGAGCCGTCGACCGCCGCGCTGAAGCCGAAGACGATGCCGTTCTTGTCCTGGTGGAAGCGCACGATGTGCTCGACCGGGATGCCGTCCGAGCCGGTCGCGTTCGGGTCGCGGGAGGTCACCTTGTACGGGCCCGGCGGCGGGTTCACCGTGCTGGGCGCGACCTCGAAGGTGCGGGTCGCCTTCCCGTCCGCGCCCACCAGCCACACCCGCTTCCGGGCGAGCCCGTAGACGACCCGCGCCCCGGTGCCGGAGTTCGCCGGCACGGCCGTCGCGTCCGCCTCCTGCTTGCCGGGCTTGTCCGCGGAGCCCGCGTCCGGCCCCGAGTCCTTGGCGGAGGGCGAGGCCGCGGCGGCGCTCGGGCGGTCGGGTGCGGCCTCGGCCTGGAAGGCGAGGAATCCGACCGCGGCCAGGGCCGCGGTCGTGAGCGCGGCCACTATGGCCCCCGAGCTGCTGCGTGCCACGGCTGCGCACCCTTTCGTCCTGCGTACGGCTATGCGGCTGACCGTAGCATTCGCGTACGCCCCCGCCGCGCCCTCGGCGCGGGCGGGCGCGGGCGCCGTCCGCCCCGTGGCGCGCCGTAGGCTGTCAGTGTGCTGCTGCTCGCTCTTGATACCGCCACCCCCGCCGTCACCGTCGCCCTCCACGACGGCGACAGAGTCATCGCCGAATCGCGCCAGGTGGACGCCCGCAGGCACGGTGAGCTGCTGCTCCCCGCCGTGGACCGGGTGCTCGGCGAGGCGGGCCACACGCTGGACGCCGTGACCGGCATCGTCGTCGGGGTCGGCCCGGGCCCCTACACCGGCCTGCGCGTCGGCATCGTGACCGCCGCCACCTTCGGCGCCGCCCTCTCCGTGCCCGTCCACGGCCTCTGCTCGCTCGACGGCATCGCGTACGCGGCCGGGCAGGCGGGGCTGGAGGGCGAATTCGTCGTCGCGACGGACGCCCGGCGCAAGGAGGTCTACTGGGCCCGCTACGCCGACGCCCGCACCCGTGTCACCGAGGCCGCCGTGGACCGCCCCGCCGACCTCACCGAGCCGCTCGCCGGCCTGACTGCCATCGGCGCGGGCGCCACCCTCTACCCCGACGCCTTCACCGACGTCCGCGCGGACATGCCCGAGCACCAGTCGGCGGGCGCCCTGGCCGCGCTCGCGGCGGAGAAGCTGCGCACGGGCGGGGAGTTCCTGCCGGTCCAGCCGCTGTACCTGCGCCGCCCCGACGCCCAGGTGCCCGCGAACTACAAGGTGGTCACCCCCAAGTGACCGCGACGGTGCAGATCCGTGAGATGCGCTGGTGGGACATCGGGCCGGTGCTGGAGCTGGAGCGCGCCCTCTTCCCGGACGACGCCTGGTCCAAGGGTTTGTTCTGGTCCGAGCTGGCCCACGCGCGCGGCGCCAACGCCAACCGCCGCTACGTCGTCGCCGAGCGGATCGGCGGCACCGACGAGCCCGCACCGGCCGCAGGCCCGCCGGCCGCCCCGGGCGCCGGGGACTCCGGGGCGGCCGGCCGTCACGTGGGCGCGAGCAGCGCGCCGGACACCCCCGCGGGCAGCCGTATCGTCGGCTACGCGGGCCTCGCCGCCATCGACGGCACCGGTGACGTCCAGACGATCGCGGTCGCCTACGACCACTGGAGCACGGGCCTGGGCGCCCGTCTTCTGGCCGAGCTGCTCGCCACCGCGACGGCCTTCGAGTGCCGCGAGGTGCTCCTGGAGGTGCGGGTCGACAACACCCGCGCCCAGCGGCTCTACGAGCGGTTCGGTTTCGAGCCGGTCGGGGTGCGCCGCGGCTACTACCAGCCGGGCAATGTGGACGCCCTCGTCATGCGGCTGACCAAGGACGCCGACACCGGCGACACCCCCGGCCCCTCCGATTCCCCCGATGTTTCACCTGAGCAAGGAACGACCAATGGCTGACTCCCGCGGTGGACCGCTCGTACTCGGCATCGAGACCTCGTGCGACGAGACCGGCGTCGGCATCGTCCGCGGCCACACCCTGCTCGCCGACGCGGTCGCCTCCAGCGTCGACGAGCACGCCCGCTTCGGCGGCGTCGTCCCCGAGGTCGCCAGCCGGGCACACCTGGAAGCCATGGTCCCGACGATCGAGCGGGCCCTGAAGGAAGCGGGGGTGAGCGCGAAGGACCTCGACGGCATCGCGGTCACCGCGGGCCCCGGCCTCGCGGGCGCCCTGCTCGTCGGCGTGTCGGCGGCCAAGGCGTACGCGTACGCCCTCGGCAAGCCGCTCTACGGCGTCAACCACCTGGCCTCGCACATCTGCGTCGACCAGCTCGAACACGGCCCCCTGCCCGAGCCGACGATGGCCCTGCTGGTCAGCGGTGGCCACTCGTCGCTGCTGCTGGCGCCCGACATCACCTCCGACGTCCGCCCGCTGGGCTCGACCATCGACGACGCGGCGGGCGAGGCGTTCGACAAGGTCGCCCGCGTCCTGCACCTCGGCTTCCCCGGCGGGCCGGTCATCGACCGCTACGCCCGCGAGGGCAACCCCGACGCGATCCGCTTCCCCCGCGGCCTCACCGGCCCGCGCGACCCGGTCTACGACTTCTCCTTCTCCGGTCTGAAGACCGCCGTCGCCCGGTGGATAGAGGCCAAGCGGGCCGCGGGCGAGGACGTGCCCGTCGCGGACGTGGCCGCGTCCTTCCAGGAGGCGGTCGTGGACGTCCTCACGCGCAAGGCCGTCCGCGCGTGCAAGGACAACGGCGTCGACCACCTCATGATCGGCGGCGGTGTCGCGGCCAACACGCGCCTGCGCGCCATGGCCCAGCGCCGCTGCGAGGACGCGGGCATCACGCTGCGCGTGCCGCGCCCGAAGCTGTGCACGGACAACGGCGCGATGGTCGCCGCGCTCGGCGCGGAGATGGTGGCGCGGGGCCGGTCGGCGTCCTCGTGGGACCTGTCGGCGGACTCGTCGCTTCCGGTGACGGAGACGCACGTCCCCGGCCACCACGACCACGACCATGACCGCGACGGCGAGGAGGGGCACTCCCACTCCCACGGACACGGTCACGGCCATGGCCACACGCACGACCACGACCACGTCCACGAGCTGAGCAGGAAGAACCTTTACGACGCGTAGGGCCTTCGGCTCACGAGGGGGCCGGGGCCTCGGCCGAGGCCCCGCTCAGCCGGACGACGGCGGCGTGCGCCTCGTCCGGCGTCTCGGCGAGGGCGACCGCGGCACGCAGGTCGTCCGGGGTGTGCGCGTACCGCGGGACGGACGGGACGGGCGGGGCGTCGTGCTCATGCATCACATCGGCGCTCATACCGGGATGATTTCGCGACAGGGGCCCCGAAGGCGGTAAGACGCGCTGGGGGACGGCCGATTGAGCTCCTGAGCTTCGGGCCCCGGGGGTCGGAACCCGAGCTCTTTTTCTGAGGAATGGACGGCGGGTGAAACCCACCCGCCCTCCCAACCTCCGCGTATACCACGCGGGTTCACTTTAGGTGAGCGGCTTGCGACGACGCGTTGCGGCGCCCTACCGTTCAGGACAGCAAACGACCCCGGCGGTGTTGACAGCACCTGACCCGGGGTCTGACCAGCAAGATCGACACACCGAGTAAGGAAACCGATCTCATGGCTTCCGTCTACCCTAACGCCGGCGCGCCCTCCGCGCAGCCCCACCCCACCGCGAGCCCCGGCTACGGCAAGCGCAGCGCCCCCGGTCAAGCCCCGCGCAGCCGCAGCGACTTCGCACACCTGCCCGCCCGTGAGGCGTCGATCGCGACGTTCGTCGACCGCCTGCCCGACGGCGCGGCCATGGACGCCAAGACCCTCGCCGCCCACATCCCCGCCTACGGCCAGGCGGCCTGCCGCACCGCCGTGAAACGCCTGTCGGAGGCGGGCCACCTGCGCAGAGTGCGGGAGCACCGCAAGAGTGACAGCGGAAGCCTGCACTGGGTGACGCGGACGTACTTCTCCCGGACGCCGCGGGACGACGCCTGGTGGAACGCGTTCCTCAAAGGGGACGTCCCTGGAGCGGGAACGGGAGCGGTGCCACCCGTGGCGGCGCGGCCCGCGCGCTCGGCCGCGTACGACGCGCTCGCGTCGACCGGCCGGGCCGACCCCAGGATGACGCTGTCGGCGTCGGACTGCCGCGCCCTCGAAGAACTGGCCGGAGAATGGCTCGCCCGCGGCTCCACACCGGCCGACCTCGTCCGTGAACTGACCGCCGGACTCCCGCCCGTGGTGCACCACGCGGCGTCCCTGGCCCGCAACCGGCTCACGGCCAAGATGCCGCCGGAACCCCTGGCGGCGCCCGCCCCGGCCGCCGCGCCCCTGCGCGTCATGGAGTGCACGGTCTGCCGCACACCGGGCCGCCCGGAGGCACTCCCGGGCGGCCTCTGCCGCGACTGCCGGGGCGAGCCGCGGCGGGAGTTCCCCCAGGGCATCCCGCCGGGAGAGATCCACCGCCGCGTGGCGGCGATCCGCGCGGCCGTCCGCACCACGGAAAGGAGCATCAGATGACGACCTCGCGATCCGCGCCCCCTGCGGGGGCGCAGCCCACGTTCCTCCATGCCACCGGCAAGGCGCAGATGTCGGCAGCGGACTTCGAGGAGCTCGCCCGGACCGCCCCGGAGGGCGTGAAGTTGGAATTCACCAAGGGAAAGCTTGAGGTCAAGCCGGTGCCGGACGGGGATCACGACGACATCGCTATGTGGCTCGTAGAGCAGTGCCTGCGGCTGCGCCCTGACTTGTGGCTGTATCGGGAACGGCGCCTGAGGGTCGAGGACGGCGGCAAGGGCCGCTCGATCCCGGATGGCACGCTCGCACCACGGAAGCACTTCCGCGGGAGGCAGGACGAGTGGCCCGATCCGACGGACGTCCTGATGACGGTGGAGATCACGCCCCGCGACCCGGATACGGACCGGCGCGACCGCGGGGAGAAGCGTGACGGCTACGCCGAAGCCCGCATCCCGGTCTACCTCAGGGTCGACCGGCGAGCCTGCACCTTCACCGTCTACAGCGAGCCGCAGGACGGGAAGTACCGGAACCGCAGGACGCATGCGTACGGAGATACCGTGAAGCTCCCCCACCCGGTCGCCATCACCCTGGAGACAGAGGAACTCAAGGACTACCTGCCTTGACCTTCCCCCCAAGGGCAAGGTCTACCGTTCGGGACATGCACGGCGGCGGAATGCGAATCGGGGAAGCGGCGCACCGCGCCGGCGTGACGGTCAAAGCGGTGCGGTACTACGAATCGCTCGGGCTGATCACGCCCGCCCGGCTGGCCAACGGCTACCGCGACTACGGCGAGGGCGACGTACGGCTCCTGCGGGAGATCAAGACCCTCAGCCTGCTGGGGATCCCCGTCGAGCGCACCCGGCCGTTCCTGGACTGTCTGACGGCCGGCAGCGCGCACGCCGACGACTGCCCGGCGTCGTTGGCCGGGTACCGCGAGGTTATCGACGAGCTGACGGCACGGATCGACGGGCTCACCGCCCGCCGGGCGGCCCTCGCCGCGCAGCTGCGCGAGGCCGCCTACCGCAACAGCGCCGCCCGACCGCCCGACGACGCAGGAGAGACGATGCACGACTACAGCCAACTGCCCCCCGGTCTGCCCGTACCCGAGGACGACGGCGCGGCCGACCACCTCCCCGGTCTGAAGCTGCCGCATATCGAACTGGGCGACACCACCGGCGGCACGGTCGTACTCGACGCGCTGGGCACCGGACGGACGGTCCTGTACATCTACCCGCTGGCCGGGCGCCCGGACACCGACCTGCCGGAGGGCTGGAACGCCATCCCCGGCGCCCGCGGCTGCACCCCCGAGACCTGCGGATTCCGCGACCACCACCAGGAGCTGACCGACGCCGGCGCGGCGCGGGTGTTCGGGCTGTCCAGCCAGGACGGGGACTACCAGCGGGAGTTCGCCGACCGGCTCGGTCTGCCCTTCCCGATCCTCTCCGACCCGGACCGCCGCCTGGCGGACGCGCTGGATCTCCCCACGTTCCGGGCGGGGTCGCTGACGCTGTTCAAACGGCTGACGCTGATCGTCCGCGACGGGGAGATCGAGCACGCCTTCTACCCGATCTTCCCGCCGGACCAGCACGCCCGGCAGGTCCTGACCTGGCTGCGCGAGAACCCCCTCCCGGCCGGCTGAGACCGCCGGTCAGAGCACCGCGGACTTCTCCACGGCGCCGAAGAGCGCGCCGTCCGCCGCGGAGAAGCCCGTGGTCACGTGCACACGGTCGCCCGCGGCGAACCTGCCCGACAGCGGCCGCAGCGTGAGCGCCAGCGAGTGCTCCGCGAAATCGCAGGTCAGCCGGCTGTTGGGGACGGTGACGGCGGCGACGGCCGCCTTGCCGCCCCGGACCGGGCCGGTCACGGCCGTGACGATGTCGACGTCGGAACCCGTGTCACAGATGTAGGTGAGACCGACAGCGACGGCCGACCGGGCCTGCGCGCTCGGGGTGACGGCCCCGAGGGTCAGGGTGTGGGCCTTGGCGGAAGCGGGCGCGGCGACCGCCACCGCACCGGCGGTCAGCAGGAGAGCGACGGCGGTGGCTCCGGCGGCGCGGAAACGCATCGGATTCATGAGACGGCTGTCGCTTTCTGGAGACGGGCAAAGTCCCCCAAGGTCAACACGAGTTGACCGACCTCGACAGCCACTATTCGGGCACAGGAGTGAACAAGGGGCCTGGAATGGCCGGTTCAGGGTACTCGCCCGGCGCACCTGTAGCCTGCACGCATCGCTCCCGAGTGTGAGGGCAGGGTGAAATCATGGATTACCTACCGCATTTCCGTCGCGAAGCCCAGGCGTTCGAAGACGCGATCCGGCAGGCCGCGGACATCGGCGGAGCGCCGACCGTGCCGTCCTGCCCCGACTGGTCCGTGGCCGACCTGACCCTGCACCTGGGCGGGATCCACCGGTACGTCGGCCTGATCGTCCGGGAGCGGCTGCAGGAGCCCCCGGACACCGCCGACCTCACCGTCTTCCGGCTTCCCACGGACCCGGAGGGCTGGCCGTTGCCGGGGCCGCCCGGACGGGAGCCGCTGACGGGCGAGCTGATCGCCTGGTTCGCGGACGGCGCGCGGGCCCTGGAGGCGCTGTTCGGCAGCCGCGCCGGGAGCGAGGCGGTGTGGACGTGGTCGGCGGAGCGCAGCGTCGCGTTCTGGCTGCGGGTGCAGACCATCGAGGTGGCCGTCCACCGGTGGGACGCCGAGAGCACCGTCGGCGCGTCCCCCCGGCCGGTCGACGCCGAGCTGGCGGCGGACGCCGTGCACCACACGCTCACCGTCATGGCCCCGGCCCGGCGCGCGTGGAAGCAGGCCCCCGACGGCACGGGGGAGCGCTTCCGGTTCCGGCAGACGGACGGCCCGGGCCGCTGGACGGCACACTTCGAAGGCGGCGACGTCCGGCTCACCGAAGGCGAGGACGGCGGCTGGGACGTCGAGCTGTCCGGCACCGCGTCGGACCTGATGCTCTTCCTCTGGCAGCGGATCCCCGTCGGCGAACGGCTCAGGGTGGCGGGCGATCAGACCGTCCTCGACCGCTACTTCACCCTCGTCCCACCCGTCTGAGCGCTCACACCCGCGCCGGGTGCCCCAGCAGCATCGTCGGGGCACCCGCCACCCGCGTCAGCAGGATCGTGCAGGAGTTCTTCCCCTCCAGCTTCAGCTTCTTGCGGAGCTCCTCCGGCTCGACCGCCGAACCGCGCTTCTTCACGGTGACCACGCCGACCTTCCGCTCCCGCAGCAGCGCCTTGAGCTTCTTCAGGTGGAACGGCAGCACGTCGGTGATCTCGTACGCCGCCGCGTACGGCGTCTCCACCAGGTCGTCCGAGGTCACGTACGCGATGGTCTCGTCGATCAGCCCGCCGCCGACCTCCTCGGCGAACTCCGCGACGAGATGCGCCCGGATCACCGCGCCGTCCGGCTCGTAGAGGTAGCGGCCCACCGGCCGCACGGCCGGGTCGGGCAGCCCCCGGCCCACCAGGGAGTGGCCGCCCGGCAGCAGCGTCGCCCGGTAGGCGCCTGGCGCCGTGCCGAACCACAGCACGGCCTCTTTCACGTCTCCGCCGTCCGAGATCCACTCGGCCTCCGCTTCGGCGGGAACGGCCTCGTGCGGCACCCCGGGCGCGATCTTCAGCGCGGCGTGCGGGGCCGTCCGCGCCGCACCGACCGCCCAGGACAGCGGCGGCGAGTACGCCTCCGGGTCGAAGATCCGGCCCCGGCCGCCGCGCCGCGCGGGGTCCACGAAGACGGTGTCGTACGAGGACGTGTCGACCTCGGCGACATCGGCGCAGCGCACCTCGATCAGGTCGCCGAGGCCGAGCGCCTCGGCGTTGGCCCGGGCGACCGCGCAGGTCAGCGGGTCACGGTCGACGGCCAGGACGAAGATCCCGGCCCGCGCCAGGGCGATCGCGTCACCGCCGATGCCGCAGCACAGGTCGGCGACCCGGCGGACGCCGAGCGCGGCGAAGCGCCGGGCCCGGTACTCGGCCACGGACTTGCGCGTCGACTGCTCGACGCCGTTGGGCGTGAAGAACATGCGGAACGCGTCCTCGGTCCCGAACTTCGCGACCGCGCGCTGCCGCAGCCGGGCCTGCCCGAGCGCCGCGGACACCAGCTCCGCGGGGTGCTCGCGGCGCAGCCGGGTGGCCGTGGCCAGCTCCTGGGCGGGGTCGTGGTCGCGCAGGTCCGCGAGGAGCCTGCGGCCCTCGTCGGTGAGGAGGGCGGCGAAGGCCGCGGTGGGCTCGGCGGCGTCGGCGGGCGGGTTCGGTGCGGGCACGTGTCTCATTCTCGCCGACGGGCGGGCCCGCCGAGCGCGGCGCCCGCCTGCCCTTCCCGCGCGCCCCCGCCGCGCGCTTCGCTCACCCCGGGGCTGGCCGGTGCGGGGGCGCTCGCCGCGCTCCTGGCCCTGGCCGCCCTCCCGGCCGCCGACCGCACCTGCGCGGCCGTGCGGCCCGGGTAGCCGCCGGCCCGTCCCGCCGGGCACCCGCCGGCGGGACGGCGGCCGCGTTCCGTCTCTTCGAACGCATGCACAACAATCGGGCGGGTGCTCACGCCGATATCCGGCCGCCTCCGGGCCGCCCTCGCCCCCCTGTCCGCCGCCGCCGTGCTCGCCGGCCTGCTCGCCGGGTGCTCGGGCTCCGGTGCGAACTCCCCCGCCGGAGCGGACAAGGCGGGAGCCTCCGCCCGCACGGAGTCCCCCGCCGCGCGGGCCACCGCCCCCGACGACGGCGCCTACCGCCGCTGGGGCCTGGACAAACCGCTCGCCGCACCGCCGGCCCCGCCCGCGGCGCGGATGACGCGGGAGGTGAAGGAGGGCGGCGCGCCGCTGGTCGTGCGGCGCGTGCCGACCAAGGACAAGGTCGTCTTCGTGACGATCGACGACGGGGCCGAGAAGGACCCGGAGTTCGTGAAGATGGCCCGGGAGCTCAAGCTGCCCTTCTCGATGTTCCTCACCGACGACATCGCCCGCGCGGGCAGCGGCTACGGCTACTTCGGCGGCCTCCGCGACGCCCCCGGCGGCAAGGCGGCCGCGAACGGTGTCCACAACCACACCCTTTCCCACCCCAACCTGCGCACCCTCGCGCCCGAGGCCCAGCGCCGGGAGATCTGCGGGCAGCAGGACGCCCTGGAAAAGCGGTTCGGCACCCGTCCGGCCCTCTTCCGGCCGCCGTACGGCAACTACAACGACGCCACGCTCACCGCGGCCGGGAGCTGCGGGGTGAAGGCCGTCGTGCTGTGGGAGGTGACGATGCAGATCAACGACATGCGCTACGCGCAGAGCGGCGGGCTGCGCCCCGGCGACATCGTCCTCGCGCACTTCCGCGGTCCGCAGGAGCTCAAGGGCACCTCGATGACCAAGATGGTCACCAACATGCTGCGCAGCATCCAGGCGCAGGGCTACACCGTGGCCCGCCTGGAGGACTACCTCTGACCTGCCCGGCGAATGACCTGCCCGGCGAATGACCCGTCCGGCGAAGGGTTACCCCCGGCGGCGCGCGGGAAGATCCACCCCTGCGCCGCGCCGCGGCCCGCCCGGGAACGCCACCCCAGGGGGTGGAAACGAGGCGCGCGGCGCACAGCGAATTGGCACTCCGCTTGACCGAGTGCTAACCGCGTCATAGTCTCGGCTCCGTTGGCACTCTCCACCCGGGAGTGCCAAACGAGGCGACACGCAGATCCGGCACCCGCGACGACGGTTCCGCACAGGTCGCCACCTCAGACAGTTAACCCCGTGAGATCTCCGAAGGGGGAGGTCGGATCGTGACGACCGCCAGCTCCAAGGTTGCCATCAAGCCGCTCGAGGACCGCATTGTGGTCCAGCCGCTCGACGCCGAGCAGACCACGGCCTCTGGCCTGGTCATCCCGGACACCGCGAAGGAGAAGCCCCAGGAGGGCGTCGTCCTGGCCGTGGGCCCGGGCCGCTTCGAGGACGGCAACCGTCTTCCGCTCGACGTTACCGTCGGCGACGTCGTGCTCTACAGCAAGTACGGCGGCACCGAGGTGAAGTACAACGGCGAGGAGTACCTCGTCCTCTCGGCCCGCGACGTTCTCGCGATCGTCGAGAAGTAAAAGCCGGGGGTCCGGGGGTCGCTCCCCGGATCAGTACTGAACCCCGTTTGATGTGATCTGCGCCCCTGGTTCCCGCGTCTAAACACCCGGGCGCCCGGGGCGTAGTTCGTTTGAGAGGACTTGAAGCAACCCATGGCGAAGATCCTGAAGTTCGACGAGGACGCCCGTCGCGCCCTCGAGCGTGGCGTCAACAAGCTGGCCGACACGGTCAAGGTGACGATCGGCCCCAAGGGCCGCAACGTCGTCATCGACAAGAAGTTCGGCGCCCCGACCATCACCAACGACGGTGTCACGATCGCCCGCGAGGTCGAGCTCGACGACCCGTACGAGAACCTCGGCGCCCAGCTCGTCAAGGAGGTGGCGACCAAGACCAACGACATCGCGGGTGACGGCACCACCACCGCCACCGTGCTGGCCCAGGCGCTGGTCCGCGAGGGTCTGCGCAACGTCGCCGCCGGCGCCTCCCCGGCCTCCCTGAAGAAGGGCATCGACGCCGCGGTCAAGGCCGTCTCCGACGAGCTGCTCGCGACCGCCCGCCCGATCGAGGACAAGTCCGACATCGCCGCCGTCGCCGCCCTGTCCGCCCAGGACAAGCAGGTCGGCGAGCTCATCGCCGAGGCGATGGACAAGGTCGGCAAGGACGGTGTCATCACCGTCGAGGAGTCCAACACCTTCGGCCTGGAGCTCGACTTCACCGAGGGCATGGCCTTCGACAAGGGTTACCTGTCGCCCTACATGGTCTCCGACCAGGAGCGCATGGAGGCCGTCCTGGAGGACCCGTACATCCTCATCCACCAGGGCAAGATCTCCTCGATCCAGGACCTGCTGCCGCTGCTGGAGAAGGTCATCCAGGCCGGCGCCAGCAAGCCGCTGCTGATCATCGCCGAGGACGTCGAGGGCGAGGCGCTCTCCACCCTCGTCGTCAACAAGATCCGTGGCACCTTCAACGCCGTGGCCGTCAAGGCCCCCGGCTTCGGTGACCGCCGCAAGGCGATGCTCGGCGACATGGCCACCCTCACCGGTGCCACCGTCATCGCCGAGGAGGTCGGCCTCAAGCTCGACCAGGCCGGTCTGGACGTGCTGGGCACCGCCCGCCGCGTGACCGTCACCAAGGACGACACGGTCATCGTCGACGGTGGCGGCAGCCACGACGACGTCGTCGGCCGCGTCAACCAGATCAAGGCCGAGATCGAGTCCACCGACTCGGACTGGGACCGCGAGAAGCTCCAGGAGCGCCTCGCCAAGCTCGCCGGTGGCGTCTGCGTCATCCGCGTGGGTGCGGCCACCGAGGTCGAGCTCAAGGAGAAGAAGCACCGTCTGGAGGACGCCATCTCCGCGACCCGCGCCGCGGTCGAGGAGGGCATCGTCTCCGGTGGTGGCTCCGCGCTCGTCCACGCCGTCAAGGTCCTCGAGGGCAACCTCGACAAGACCGGCGACGAGGCCACCGGTGTCGCCGTGGTCCGCCGCGCCGCCGTCGAGCCGCTGCGCTGGATCGCCGAGAACGCCGGCCTCGAGGGCTACGTCATCACCGCCAAGGTGGCGGAGCTCGACAAGGGTCAGGGCTTCAACGCCGCGACCGGCGAGTACGGCGACCTGGTGAAGGCCGGCGTCATCGACCCGGTCAAGGTCACCCGCTCCGCGCTGGAGAACGCCGCGTCCATCGCGTCGCTGCTCCTCACGACCGAGACCCTGGTCGTCGAGAAGCCGGCCGAGGAAGAGGCCGACGCCGGCCACGGCCACGGTCACTCCCACTAAGGCAGTACCGGGCTGAAAAGCCGAAAAGGGCCGAGGCCCGGCACCCTTCCGGGGGCGCCGGGCCTCGGCCTTTCCGCTGTCCTGCTTCCGGCTTCCTGCTTCCGGTTTCCGGGCTTACTTCGGCCCGTACTTACGGCCCGTCGTGGACGACGCCCGCGACACCACCCGGTGCGGCGCCAGCTTCATCAGACCGGTGATCGCCTTGTACCGCGGGTCGGGCACGGACAGCGTCTTGCCGTGGCCCAGGTCCCGCAGCGCCGCGCCGACGAGTTTGTCCGCGTCCAGCCACAGCCAGCCGGGCACGTTGTCCGTCCCCATGCCGGCCCGCTCGTGGAACTCCGTCCGCACGAAGCCGGGGCACAGGGCCATCAGCCGCACCCCGCTGCCGGCCAGGTCGCGCGCCACGCCCTGGGTGAACTGCACGACCCACGCCTTGCTCGCCCCGTACGTGCCGCGCGGCACGAACGCCGCCACCGACGCGACGTTGATGACCGCGCCCCGGCGCCGCTCGCGCATCGTCTCCGTGGCCGCCGTCGTCAGCCGCAGCACCGCCTCGCAGTGCACCTTGAGCATCTTCAGCTCGTCGGCCGTCGAGACCTCCAGGAAGCGGCCCTTGTTGCCGAAGCCCGCGTTGTTGACCAGCAGGTGCACCGGACGCGCGGTGTCGCGGAGGCGGGCCTCCACCGCCTCGATGCCCTTGTCCTCGGACAGGTCCGCGCTGAGCACCTCCACCTCGACGCCGTGCCGGTCGTGGAGTTCGGTCGCCTGCTCGCCGAGCCGTTGCTCGTTGCGCGCCACCAGCACGAGGTCATGGCCCTCGCCCGCCAGCCTGCGGGCGAACGCGGCGCCGATCCCGGCGGTTGCCCCTGTGATCAATACAGTCGTCATACAGGCACGTTAGAGCCCTGCGGCGTCCCGTGACGATCGGTTGCGCAGACAGGACGCCTCTCCGGCCACCGTCACCGGCTCGCCCGGTAGGCCAGGGCCCGGTCGCGCATTCTGTCCGAAAGGGCGTCACCAGCTGCCAAAACGTCCGCCATCAGGGCCCGTTCGGTGGTGGCGGCACGGAAGAGGAAGGAAACCGTCACGGCGTGATCCGGGCGGTGGACGACCGAGACGGGATCACCCGCACGGATCTCCCCGGGCTCGATCACCCGAAGGTAGGCGCCGGGGGCCGCGGCCTGGGTGAAGCGCTTCATCCAGCCCTCCTCGCCCAGCCAGCCCACGAAGGTCCGGCAGGGGGTGCGGGGCGCGCTCACCTCCAGCAGCACGTCCGCGCCGATCCGCCAGCGCTCTCCGATGAGCGCGCCGTTGACGTCGACACCGCTGGTGGTGAGGTTCTCCCCGAAGGCGCCGTGGGGGAGGGTGCGGCCCAGCTCCCGCTCCCACCGGTCCAGATCCTCGCGGGCGTACGCGTAGACGGCCTGGTCGTCGCCGCCGTGCAGGCGCAGGTGGACGATGGTGTCCCCGGCCAGTCCGCTGCCGCCGGCGCCCGAGGGGCCGGGGGCGGTGACGGCCACCGGGCCGTCGGCCGGGCGCTTGTCGATACCGGTGTCCATACCGGCCTCGAAGCCGGGGCGGTCCGCGGTCTTCGCGCGGCCGACGTTCACGGAGAGCAAGTGCATGGGCAAAGGCTAGCGGCGAACACTCAAAGGAGTGAAGGGATATTTCGTTGGTGCCCCAAGGGGGCCTTATGCTCGAAGAATGATCGAGGCTCGTCATCTGAGGGTGTTGCGCGCGGTGGCCGCCACCGGTTCGTTCTCCGCGGCGGCGCGGGAGCTGGGCTGTACCCAGCCGGCCGTCAGCCAGCAGATGAAGGCGCTGGAGCAGTCCACGGGCACCCCGCTGCTCATCCGCACCGGCCGGGAGATGCGCCTCACCCAGGCGGGTGAGGCCCTGGTCCGGCACGCCTCCGGGATCCTGGCCGGGCTGACCGCGGCCGAGGAGGAGATCGCCGCGATCGCCGGGCTGCGGGCGGGCCGCGTGCGGATGGTGTCGTTCCCCAGCGGCAGCTCGACGCTCGTGCCCAGCGCGCTCGCGGAGA
The DNA here is from genome assembly GCF_040646215.1 of Streptomyces sp. NPDC046215. NCBI lineage: Bacteria > Bacillati > Actinomycetota > Actinomycetes > Kitasatosporales > Streptomycetaceae > Streptomyces > Streptomyces sp. NPDC046215. Next base: position 43,578 of record NZ_JBEYZW010000023.1, read on the forward strand.
TGCGGGCCGCGCACCCGGGCACCCGGGTCTCCCTGGTGGAGGCCGAGCCCCCGCGCTCGGTGGAGATGCTGCGCGACGGCGACTGCGAGATCGCGCTGGCCTTCCGCTACCCCCAGGTGCGCGGCGCGGACCCCGCGGTCGGCCCCGAATGGGAGGACCTGGTCGTCCGTCCGCTGCTGACGGACCGCCTGATCGGCGTCGTGCCGGAGGGGCACCGGCTGGCCGGCGCGGAGCGGATCGGGATCACGGAGCTGGCCGGGGAGCCGTGGATCGCGGGCTGCCCGCGGTGCCGCCGGCACCTGGTGGAGATCTGCGAGAGCGCGGGCTTCACCCCGCGGATCGACTTCGCGACCGACGACTACCCGGCGGTGTTCGGGCTCGTCGGGGCCGGCCTCGGGGTCGCGGTGATGCCCGAACTGGCGCTGGAGTCCGTCCGCCCCAAGGGCGCCCGGATCGTGCCGGTCGAGCCGGTGGTGCACCGCGAGATCGTCGCCCTCACGCTCCCGGACCTGGCCCGGGTACCGGCCGTGGCGGCCATGCTGGACCGTCTGGCGACGGCCGCCGCGCGGTAGGCCTTGCCGGCCGGGGCTCTGTCATTTTGCCGCCTGCGGCGGCGAGCGCCCTGCGGGCGCGTCCTCAAGCGCCGGACGGGCTGATGTGGCTCAGCCTCAGCCGAATCAGCCCGTCTGGGGGCACCTCCCAGCGGTAGCTGGGGGAGATTGAGGACACCGCCGCGCAGCGGTGGTGCACCGGGCCCTCGAAACGTGGCATCGCCGCAGGCGTCACGTACCGCTCACGGCGATGACCCGGTGTCGCGCGCGGCCCATCAGCTCCTCGCGTTCGTCCTCGGTGAGGCCGCCCCACACGCCGTAGGGCTCCCGCACGGCCAGCGCGTGCGCCGCGCACTCCGCACGGACGGGACAGCGCATGCACACCTCTTTCGCCGAGGTCTCACGGGCGCTGCGGGCCGCGCCGCGCTCGCCCTCGGGGTGGAAGAACAGGGAACTGTCGACGCCGCGGCACGCCGCCAGGAGCTGCCAGTCCCACAGGTCGGCGTTGGGGCCGGGAAGCCGGGAGAAATCTGCCATTGCTATCCCCTCGAAGCGATCCGCCGGAGGCGCTCCGCCGGTGTGGTGACCGGCGGCGACGCCCCGGCACGAGCGATCTGATGCGGACGCACTGCCTGGTGCCGATACACCCGCTGTAGAAGCAGATGTAAATATGACTGATTGCGAATCTAGTCATAGACACCAGCAAATGGGAAGAAAAACCGCGCTGCGTGGGCAAATGGGGCATAGCGTGAGCGCCGCCAAGGGCGCCCCCAATGCGCCCTGCTCCGTGTCCGAGCCCTCACGTAGAGTGCCGAAGGTGGCCGACCGAGCCCGTAACTCTTTCGGGTGACCGTCGTTGAGAGGGCGGAGGCGGTTGACGGATGAAGCAGTCGGGCAGATGTCCGAACTGGCCATGGAGCCGTCGATCGCACAGGTGACGATCAGTACCAGCCTGGAGGCTCAAGGTGACGCGCATCAGCTGCGGAGGACGGTCATGACATCCGTCCTCGTCTGCGACGATTCCCCGCTTGCCCGAGAGGCGCTCCGCCGTGCGGTGGCGACCGTGCCCGGCGTCGAGCGTGTGACGACGGCGGCCAACGGCGAGGAAGTCCTCCGCCGCTGGGGCGCCGATCGTTCGGACCTCATTCTGATGGACGTACGGATGCCCGGGCTCGGCGGTGTGGAGACGGTGCGCCGGCTGCTCTCCGCGGACCCCGGCGCCCGCATCATCATGCTCACGGTCGCCGAGGACCTCGACGGTGTCGCGCTCGCGGTCGCCGCCGGGGCGCGCGGCTACCTGCACAAGGACGCCTCGCGCGCCGAGCTGCGGGCCACCGTGACGCAGGCGCTCGCCGACCCGACGTGGCGGCTCGCCCCCCGGCGGCTGCGGTCGGCGGAGATGGGGGCCGCGCCCACGCTCACCGCGCGGGAGATCCAAGTGCTCGAAGGGATGAGCCACGGACGCTCCAACGCCGAGATCGGACGTGAGCTGTTTCTCTCCGAGGACACGGTGAAGACCCACGCCCGGCGCCTCTTCAAGAAGTTGGGCGCCTCGGACCGGGCCCACGCGGTGGCCCTCGGATTCCGCTGGGGCCTGGTGCGCTGAGCCCGAGGTGGCGCGCAGCGTCGTGAGGTCACGGTGCGCGCCGCTCAGGCCCGGTGGCGGGCCCCGTGATCTCACCGCGTCGGCGTCTGACGCCGAAACTCCGAGGAATGCCGCATCCTTGGAGTGTGACTCCTCCCCGGCGGAGGCCGAGGCTTCTCGCTCGGCCAGACGAGACCTCATGACGGACAAGCCCTGTCCGGTGCCCTTCGGCACGGGCACAAGCTATCGGTGGAGTCGTGAGAGTCGGGGCGGGTATACCCGAAAGGGGGAGACGCGAGACGTGGGTACGAGGACACCGGCGCGTAACGGTTCGGCGCACGACTTCGAAGGCGGTGCCGTGGATCCCATGGCGTCAAGGCACCATGGACCGATGCGCGACGACGATACGACGGGGCACCCGGCGGCCACCGCCCCGGGGGAGATCGGCGCACTCGTCACCCTCGCTGTCGAGGGGGACCGGCGGGCCACCCACGATCTGCTGGCACTGGTGCACCCGCTCGCCCTGCGCTACTGCCGCACCCGGCTGTCCCGGCTGCCCGGTGACGCCCGCCACTTCGTGGACGACCTCGCCCAGGAGGTCTGCCTCGCGGTGCTGTGCGCCCTGCCGCGCTACCGCGACACCGGACGGCCCTTCGAGGCGTTCGTGGTGGCCATCGCCGCGCACAAGGTCGCCGACCTCCAGCGCGCCGCGATGCGGCACCCGGGCAGCACGGCGGTGCCGTCCGACGAGATGCCCGAGCAGCCCGACGACTCGCTCGGCCCCGAGGAGCGGGCGCTCCTGAGCAGCGATGCCGAGTGGGCCAAGAAGCTCCTGGCCAACCTCCCGGAGCACCAGCGCGAGCTCGTGCTGCTGCGGGTGGCCATCGGGATGACCGCGGAGGAGACGGGGCAGATGCTGGGCATGTCGCCGGGCGCCGTCCGCGTCGCCCAGCACCGGGCGCTCAGCAGGCTCCGGGCGCTCGCGGAGCAGTGAGCGGGACGGCGGCAGGGCGGGGCAGGGCAGAAACAGTGCGGGGGAAGCAGCAGTGACAGGAGCGGGGACAGCGGCCGTTTTTGGTGTGAAGCTCCAAGTGACGCGGGACTCAGCCGTCGTGGAATGGGACACGTGTCACGGCCGTTAGCATGGGAGTCCGCGCTGGGGCAAGACCATTGGGAAGGTGTCATGACTGACAACGTCGACGGAATGCCCGGGAAATTCGCGATGCTCGGTCTGACATATGACGACGTCCTGCTGCTGCCGGGCGCCTCCGAGGTCCTGCCGAACGGCGTCGACACCTCCTCCCGGGTCTCGCGCAACGTCCGGGTGAACATCCCGCTGCTGTCCGCCGCGATGGACAAGGTCACCGAGGCGCGCATGGCGATCGCCATGGCCCGTCAGGGCGGCGCGGGCGTGCTGCACCGCAACCTCTCCATCGAGGACCAGGCCAACCAGGTCGACCTGGTCAAGCGCTCCGAGTCCGGCATGGTCACCGACCCGATCACGGTCCGCCCGGACGCCACGCTGGCCGAGGCGGACGCGCTGTGCGCGAAGTTCCGCATCAGCGGCGTGCCGGTCACCGACCCGGCGGGCAAGCTGCTCGGCATCGTCACTAACCGCGACATGGCCTTCGAGCTGGACCGCAGCCGTCAGGTCCGCGAGGTCATGACGCCGATGCCGCTGGTCACGGGCAAGGTCGGGATCTCCGGCGAGGACGCCATCGAGCTGCTGCGCCGCCACAAGATCGAGAAGCTGCCGCTGGTCGACGACGCCGGGCTGCTCAAGGGCCTCATCACGGTCAAGGACTTCGTCAAGGCCGAGAAGTACCCCAACGCCGCGAAGGACTCCGAGGGCCGGCTGGTCGTCGGTGCCGCCGTGGGCGTCGGTGACGAGGCCTACGACCGCGCCCAGGCGCTCGTCGAGGCCGGTGCCGACTTCCTGGTCATCGACAGCGCCCACGGCCACAGCCGCGGCATCATCGACATGATCGCCAAGGTCAAGTCCAACATCAGTGTCGACGTCGTCGGCGGCAACGTCGCCACGCGCGACGGCGCCCAGGCGCTGATCGACGCCGGTGTGGACGGCGTCAAGGTCGGTGTCGGCCCCGGTTCCATCTGCACCACCCGCGTCGTCGCCGGCATCGGCGTCCCGCAGGTCACCGCGATCTACGAGGCCGCCCGGGCCTGCCACGCCGCGGGCGTGCCGCTCATCGGCGACGGCGGCCTGCAGTACTCCGGCGACATCGCCAAGGCGATCGCGGCCGGCGCGGACACGGTGATGCTCGGCTCGCTGCTCGCGGGCTGCGAGGAGTCGCCGGGCGAGATGGTCTTCATCAACGGCAAGCAGTTCAAGTCCTACCGGGGCATGGGCTCGCTCGGCGCCATGCAGTCGCGCGGCCAGGCCCGCTCGTACTCCAAGGACCGCTACTTCCAGGACAACGTCCTCTCCGAGGACAAGCTCGTCCCCGAGGGCATCGAGGGCCAGGTTCCCTACCGCGGCCCGCTGGCCTCCGTCGCCCACCAGCTCATCGGCGGCCTGCGCGCCTCCATGGGCTACGTCGGCTCGGCGAACGTCCAGGAGCTCAAGGACAAGGGCACCTTCGTCCGCATCACGTCCGCGGGCCTCAAGGAGAGCCACCCGCACGACATCCAGATGACCACCGAGGCACCGAACTACTCCCGCCGGTAGTAGTCCGCGTCTCCAGGGAGCCCGCGACCGTGACGGCCGCGGGCTCCGCCGCGTCGGGGATACTGGATGACGGCAGACTGGAGCGCCGAGGAAATTGAAAGGCCACACACGTGACTGAGATCGAGATCGGGCGCGGCAAGCGCGGCCGCCGGGCGTACGCATTCGACGACATCGCCGTCGTCCCGAGTCGCCGTACGCGCGACCCGAAGGAGGTCTCGATCGCCTGGCAGATCGACGCCTACCGCTTCGAGCTGCCGTTCCTGGCCGCTCCCATGGACTCGGTCGTCTCGCCCGAGACCGCCATCCGCATCGGTGAGCTGGGCGGCCTGGGCGTCCTGAACCTCGAGGGCCTGTGGACCCGCTACGAGGACCCGGAGCCGCTGCTCGCGGAGATCGCCGAGCTGGACGAGACCGCCGCCACCAAGCGCCTCCAGGAGATCTACGCGGCTCCCATCAAGGAGGAGCTGATCGGGCAGCGCATCAAGGAGGTCCGCGACTCCGGCGTCGTGACCGCCGCCGCGCTCTCCCCGCAGCGCACCGCGCAGTTCTCCAAGGCCGTCGTCGACGCCGGCGTGGACATCTTCGTGATCCGCGGCACGACCGTCTCCGCCGAGCACGTCTCCGGCGCCGCCGAGCCGCTGAACCTCAAGCAGTTCATCTACGAGCTCGACGTGCCGGTCATCGTCGGCGGCTGCGCGACCTACACGGCCGCGCTGCACCTGATGCGCACGGGCGCGGCGGGTGTCCTCGTCGGCTTCGGCGGCGGCGCCGCGCACACCACCCGTAACGTCCTGGGCATCCAGGTCCCGATGGCGACCGCCGTGGCCGACGTGGCCGCCGCCCGCCGGGACTACATGGACGAGTCCGGCGGCCGCTACGTGCACGTCATCGCCGACGGCGGCGTGGGCTGGTCCGGCGACCTGCCCAAGGCCATCGCCTGCGGTGCGGACGCCGTGATGATGGGCTCCCCGCTCGCCCGCGCCACCGACGCGCCGGGCCGCGGCCACCACTGGGGCATGGAGGCCGTCCACGAGGACGTGCCGCGCGGTAAGCGGATGAACCTGGGCGCCGTCGGCACGACCGAGGAGATCCTCCTCGGCCCCTCGCACACCCCCGACGGCTCCATGAACATGTTCGGCGCGCTGCGCCGTGCCATGGCCACCACGGGCTACAGCGAGCTCAAGGAGTTCCAGCGGGTCGAGGTGACGGTCGCGCCGTCGCAGCACGACAACCGCTGACCCCGGATCGCCGAAGGGCCCGGACCACCGCGTGGTCCGGGCCCTTCGGCGTCCCCCGGTGCGGGGGCCCGGACGTCAGCTGCCGAGCTTGCGGGCGGTGGTGTAGGCGCCCGCGCCGCCGAGTATGTAGAAGAGGGCGTCGATGGGCTCCAGGAACTCCTTCCACGCCTTGCTGACCAGGTCGAAGTGGTCGAAGTAGACCTCGGTGAGCGGGATGCCGGCGCCGTCGCTGAACGCCAGGCCGATGCCGAAGATCTGGCCGAGGTAGACGCCGAGCAGGCCGAGGGCGGCGCCGATCACCGGCAGGACGGGGTTGCGGCCGCCGACCTTGCCGAGCGCCGCGCCGATGAGCGCGCCGACACCCACGGCGAGGTAGCCGATCTGGGCGCCGTCGGACGCCTTGAGGATGCCGCCGTAGACACCGGCGGCGACGAGCATGGCCACGACGCCGAGTGCGACGGCGAGGCCGGTCTTGCCCTGGCGCACGGGCGGGGGCGGCGGGAAGCCGCCGGGTGCGCCGTACTGCGGGGGCTGCGGGGCGCCGTACTGCGGGGGCTGCTGCCCGTACCCGTAGGGCTGCTGGGGCTGGGGCGGCTGCTGCTGGCCGTAGGGGTTCGGCTGCTGCTGCGGCTGCTGCCAGGGCTGGCTCATGTGGTGTTTCCCCCGATAAGAGAAGTACGAGCGACTGATTGCTCTGCGTGAAATGAGGGCCACAAGTTAGCAGCCCGGACTGACAGCGCGACAAACCGTTTCGCCGGGTGATGACATGGGAGTGATCACCGACAGCGAGCACAGGGCTGTGAACTCCGTATAAAAGTTCGACGGTAAGGAATAATGGCAACTTATGGCGCAAAGCAAGTCGTTCAGCGGCAGGGACATGGGCATCGACCTGGGCACGGCGAACACGCTGGTGTACGTCCGGGGTAAGGGGGTTGTGCTCAACGAGCCATCGGTGGTCGCCGTCAACGCCGAGGACGGCAGCGTGCTGTCGGTCGGCTTCGAGGCCAAGGAGACGATCGGGCGCACCCCTTCGAACATCGTCGCCGTCCGCCCGCTGCGCGACGGCGTCATCGCCGACTTCGAGATAGCCGAGCGCATGCTGCGGCACTTCATGAAGAAGGTGCTGGGCAACCGCCGGTTCTCCCGCCCGCGCGTCGTGGTGTGCGTGCCGTCCGGCATCACCGGCGTCGAGCGGCGCGCGGTCATCGAGGCCGCCACCCAGGCCGGCGCCCGTCAGGTGCACCTCGTCGAGGAGCCGATGGCGGCGGCGATCGGCGCGGGGCTGCCGGTCAGCGAGCCGACGGGCTGCATGGTCGTCGACATCGGCGGCGGCACCACCGAGGTCGCGGTGATCTCGCTGGGCGGGATCGTCACGGCCCGTTCCGTGCGGACCGCCGGTGACGCGATGGACGTGGCGATCACCTCGTACGTGAAGAAGAAGTTCGCCCTCGCCATCGGTGAGCGCACCGCCGAAGAGATCAAGATGAGCATCGGCTCGGCCTCCCCCACGGGTTCCTGGACCGCGGCCGGGCTCAGCGCGCTCGCCAAGCAGCTGGAGAAGAACAACGGCCTGGAGGACGCCGGGGGCGACCCGGAGGAGACCCAGGGCCTGCTGCCGCCGGACCGCTTCACCATCCGCGGCCGCGACCAGGTCAGCGGGCTGCCCAAGACGCTGGAGCTGACGGCGGACGAGATCCGGCACGCGCTGGCCGAGCCGGTGGACGCCATCGTCATGGCGGTGCGCCAGACCCTGGACGAGACCCCGCCGGAGCTGGCGGGCGACATCATGGACCGCGGCATCGTCCTCACCGGCGGCGGCGCGCTGCTGCGCGGCCTGGACGTCCGGCTGAGCAAGGAGCTCGACATCCCGGTTCTGATCGCGGAGGAGCCCCTCGACTGCGTGGCCATCGGCACCGGCCGCTGCATCGAGGACTTCGCCTCGCTCAAGACGGTCCTGGACGCCCAGCCCGGCCGCCTCCTGGGCACCGGACGGCTGTAGCGGGGCTGGGGGAGCCGGGGGCCGCCTCCGCGGGGAGGCGGGCTTACAGCCGGTGCGCGGTACCCGCGGGGCTCGCCCCGCGGGTGTCCAGCAGCAGCTGGGCCTTGACCGCCAGCCCCTGGAGGTCGTACGTGCGGTGGTTCTGGAGCAGCACCGTCAGGTCGGCGGCGGCCGCGGCCTCGTAGAGCCCGTCGGCGCGCGGCACCGGCCGGCCCATGACACGCCACTGCGGGACGTAGGGGTCGTGGTAGCTGAGCTGGGCGCCCAGCTCCAGCAGCCGGGTGGCGATCTCGCGGGCGGGCGAGCCCTCCTCGTCACCGGTGTCGGCCTTGTAGCTGACCCCCAGCAGCAGGACGCGCGCGCCGCGGGCCGACTTGCCGTGCTCGTTCAGGAGCGTGGCGCAGCGCTGGGTCACATAGCGCGGCATCCGCCCGTTGACCTCTTGCGCCAGTTCCACCATGCGCAGCGGATAGCCGAGGCTGCGGCCCTTGTAGGCGAGGTAATTGGGGTCGACGGGCACCCCGTGGCCCCCGACGCCGGGGCCCGGCCGGAACGCCTGGAAGCCGAAGGGCTTGGTCTCCGCGCAGCGCACGACGTCCCACAGGTCGACGCCGATGTCGTGGCAGAAGACGGCCATCTCGTTGGCGAGCGCGATGTTGACGTGCCGGTAGTTGGTCTCCAGGACCCGGACCGCCTCGGCCTCGCGTGGGCCCTTGGCGCGGACGACCTTCTCGCAGAGCCGGCCGTAGAAGGTGGCGGCGGCCTCCGTGCAGGCCGGGGTGAGGCCGCCGATGACCTTGGGGATGGTCGCGTAGCTGTGCCGGCGGTTGCCGGGGTCGATACGGCTGGGGGAGTAGGCGAGGTGGAAATCGCGGCCCGCGCGCAGCCCGGAACCGGATTCGAGGAGGGGACGCAGATATTCCTCCGTGGTTCCCGGGTATACGGCTGATTCCAGGAGAACAGTGGTGTGCGGGCGCAGTCGGCCCGCGAGCGCCCGGGCCGCGTCGCCCAGGGCCCCGAGGTCCAGCGCCCGGTCCTCGCCCAGCCGGGTGGGGGCGCAGATCACGGCCGTGCGCACCCTGCCGAGCTCGGCGTCCGCGGTCGTGGGGGTGAAGCCCGCGGCGAGCATGCGGCGGACCTCGGCCGCGGTCAGGGAGCCGTCGGCGCCCTCGGGGGGCAGCCGGCCGGCCCGGAGCTCGGCGACGGCGTGCGGATCGGGGTCGTAGCCGATGGTGCCGATGCCCGCGGCGGTGGCCGCCTGGGCGAGCGGGAGGCCGAGGTGGCCGAGTCCGATGACGGCGAGATCTGCGGGCATGGCGTGCCGGTCCTTCCCGGAGGGCCGATCCCTGGACGTGTGACATCACGTTAAGCGGATATATGACAGTTATTCGGGATTATCGCGGCGCGGCTCGCCCCGGACCGGTTCCCGGCCCGGCCGGAACGGCCGATCTGGGGCAGCATCGAGAGGAGAGCCCCGGCCCGGCTCCCCGCGAGGCGCGGGCACGGCACGAACGGGACGGACACCGGCAGCGGCGGAGAGCGGCCACGGGAACGGCAGCGGCATCGGCAAGCGGCATCGGCAAGCGGGAGGCAGCGGTGAGGACAGCGACACTCGGGCCGGACGAGCGCGGCGAGGCACTCGCCCGGATGGCGGAGCGGGAACTCGACATCCTGGTGGTCGGCGCCGGAGTGGTCGGCGCGGGCACCGCGCTCGACGCCGCCACCCGCGGCCTGACGACCGGCCTCGTCGAGGCGCGGGACTGGGCGGCCGGCACCTCCAGCCGCTCCAGCAAGCTCATCCACGGCGGACTGCGCTACCTGGAGATGCTCGACTTCGCCCTCGTCCGCGAGGCGCTCAAGGAGCGCGGCCTGCTGCTGGAGCGGCTGGCCCCGCACCTGGTGAAGCCCGTGCCCTTCCTCTACCCCCTCCAGCACCGCGCCTGGGAGCGCTTCTACGCGGGCTCCGGCGTGGCCCTCTACGACGCGATGTCGCTGTCTTCGGGCCACGGGCGCGGGCTGCCCGTCCACCGCCACCTCACCCGCAAGAAGGCCCTCAGCGTCGCGCCCTGCCTGAAGAAGGACGCGCTGGTCGGCGCCCTGCAGTACTACGACGCCCAGATGGATGACGCCCGCTACGTCACCACCCTCGTGCGCACCGCCAGGGCCTACGGCGCCGAGGTGGCCAACCGGGCGCGCGTGGTGGGGTTCCTGCGCGAGGGCGAGCGCGTCGTCGGCGCCCGGGTGCGCGATCTGGAACAGGGTGGCGAGTTCGAGATCCGCGCCCGGCAGATCGTCAACGCCACCGGGGTGTGGACCGACGACACCCAGAAGCTCATCGCCGAACGCGGCCAGTTCCACGTCAGGGCCTCCAAGGGCATCCACCTGGTCGTGCCGAAGGACCGCATCCACTCCACCACCGGGCTGATCCTGCGCACCGAGAAGAGCGTGCTCTTCGTGATCCCGTGGGGCCGGCACTGGATCGTCGGGACCACCGACACCGACTGGGACCTGGACAAGGCACACCCGGCCGCGTCGAGCGCCGACATCGACTACCTGCTGGAGCACGTCAACGAGGTCCTCGCCGTGCCCCTCACCCGCGACGACGTCCAGGGCGTCTACGCCGGGCTGCGGCCCCTGCTGGCCGGAGAGTCCGACGCGACCAGCAAGCTCTCCCGCGAGCACACAGTGGCGCACCCCGTGCCTGGCTTGGTGGTCGTCGCCGGCGGCAAGTACACGACCTACCGGGTGATGGCCAAGGACGCCGTGGACGAGGCGGTGCACGGCCTCTCCCAGCGCGTGGCGGAGTGCGTCACGGAGGACGTGCCGCTGGTCGGCGCCGAGGGCTACAAGGCGCTGTGGAACGGCAGGGCACAGATGGCCGAGCGCACGGGCCTGCACGTGGCGCGCGTCGAACACCTGCTCAACCGCTACGGATCGATGGTCGGCGAAGTGCTGGACCTCGTGACGGAGGACCCGGCCCTGGGCAACCCCCTCACCGGCGCCGAGGACTACCTGCGGGCCGAGGTCGTCTACGCCGCGTCCCACGAGGGCGCCCGCCACCTGGACGACGTCCTCACCCGCCGCACCCGGATCTCCATCGAGACCTTCGACCGGGGCACGCGCTGCGCCCGGGAGGCCGCGGAGCTGATGGCGCCGGTGCTCGGCTGGGACGCCTCGCAGGTGAAGAAGGAGGTCGAGCGCTACGAGAAGCGGGTGGAGGCGGAGCGCGAGTCGCAGCGGCAGCCCGACGACCTGACGGCCGATGCGGCTCGGCTGGGGGCGCCGGACGTCCAGCCCGTCTAGAGCCTGTGCTTTCCAGGGCCCCGGGTTCCCCGGGTGGCCGTCAGCGGGCGGGGCCCGGACAGAACTCAGCGGTCAAAAGCCGCTTTTCGGCTGCCGCGTCGAGAGGGGTGTCGCTGTTGACGCGATAGCTGAACACCTCGCGCCCCCCGGCGGTGCCGAGGGCGTGCGCGTAGGAGCCCTTCATCCTGCCGTTGTGGCCCCACAGCGTGCGGCGGCAGGGCAGCCGCACCGGGTACAGACCCAGGCCGTACCGGCCCTGCGAGGCGGTGGTGTCCTGTATGGCGCGCAGCCCGGACGCGGGGAGCAGCGCTCCGCTCAGCAGGGCGGCGAGGAAGCGGTTGAGGTCGGGGAGGGTGGTGACCATCTCCCCGGCCGCGCCGGCGGCGGAGGGATCGAGGTCGGTGACGTCGGCGGCTCCGGAGTAGGCGCGGCCGTGCGGGGTGGGGAGCGTGCTCCGGGTGCCCGGGAAGCTGGTGCCGGTCAGGCGCAGGGGAGTGATGACGCGCCGTCGGGCCTCGGCGGCGTAAGAGTGGCCGGTGACCTGACGGATGACCATGCCGAGGAGCAGGTAGTCGGTGTTGGAGTAGCGGTAGGCGGCACCGGGCGGTGCGTACGAGGGGTGCGTCAGGGCGGTTCGTACCAGAGTGTCGGCCTGGTGGGAGGTGAAACGGTGCGCGGCGAACCCCTGCCCGAAGAAGGTGCGGAAGAACCTGGCGTCGTCGGTGTAGGAGAACAGACCGCTGGTGTGGGCCAGGAGTTGGCGCACCGTGACCGCGCTTCGAGGGATGTGGCCGGATTTATCGGGTTCTGACGGCCCGGACAGCAGGGCGGCGGTCGCGGTCGGGAGGTGAGCGGCCGCCGGGTCGTCCAGGCCCAGCCGGTGCTCGGCGACGAGTTGGAGGACCACCGTCGCGACGACCGTCTTGGTGAGACTCCCGGCGCGGAAGCGGTCCGTGGGGCGCATGCGGCGACCGGTGCCGAGATCCGCGACGCCCGCCGCGCCGAATCGCGCCATCCCTTGAGCATCCTGTGACAACCCCGCCGCGCCGGGAACCGCTGCGCCCGAAACCAGGTCATGTACTGAAGGACGGGCCCGTGCACCCCCGTGGCCGCCACCGCACGCCGCCAGCGCCACCGCCGTTACCGCGCAGGTCAGCCAGGTCAGTGCGGCGGTGGTCACCGAGCGGGTGAAAGCGGCGGCGGGCGTCGGCATGCGCCCATCTTCCACGGGCTCCGTGGACCCTGGCCTTCCGCCGGTCGGCGGATGAGAGACAATGGTCGCTCTGCCAGGGTGGGTTGTCGCAGAGCTGATTGCCAGAGGGGACGCATGTCGGAGGCGGAGCAGACGCAGGGCACGGCAGGGCGCCTCCTGGCCGGGCGGTACCGCCTCGGGGACGTCCTCGGCCGTGGCGGCATGGGCACGGTATGGCGGGCGACCGACGAGACCCTGGGCCGGACGGTCGCGGTCAAGGAACTGCGATTCCCGGCCAATATCGACGAGGACGAGAAGCGCCGGCTGATCACGCGCACGCTGCGCGAGGCGAAGGCGATCGCCCGGATCCGCAGCGCCGGCGCGGTCACCGTCTACGACGTGGTGCACGAGGACGACCGGCCGTGGATCGTCATGGAGCTCATCGAGGGCCGCTCCCTGGCCGATGTCATCCGTGAGGACGGCCCGCTCAAGTGGCGCCGCGCGGCCGAGGTCGGGCTCGCCGTCCTCGACGTGCTGGGCGCGGCGCACCGTCAGGGCATCCTGCACCGCGACGTGAAGCCCTCCAACGTGCTCATCGCCGAGGACGGCCGGGTGGTCCTCACCGACTTCGGCATCGCCCAGGTCGAAGGCGACCCCTCCGTCACCTCGACCGGCATGCTCGTCGGCGCCCCTTCGTACATCTCGCCGGAGCGGGCGCGCGGCCAGAAGCCCGGCCCGCCCGCCGACCTGTGGTCGCTCGGCGGCCTGCTGTACGCCGCGGTGGAGGGTGCCCCTCCGTACGACAAGGGATCGGCGATAGCGACCCTCACCGCCGTGATGACCGAGCCGCTGGGCCCGCCGAAGAACGCGGGACCGCTGGCGGAGGTCATGTACGGCCTGCTCGCCAAGGACCCCGAGAAGCGGCTGAACGAGGCCGGCGCCCGGGCGTTGCTGAACGGCGCGGTTCACGCCCCGGACGAGCGCATCCCCCGGCAGGCGTCCCCCGCCCGGGACGTGGATGCCACCCAGGCCATGGCCATTCCGGTGATTCCGGAGGCGGCGGCCGCGTCGAGACCCGCTGCCAAGGCGGGGGCCGGTACGTCGGCGAAGGCGCCCGTGAAGCCCTCCGTGAAGCCCGCGCAGCAGCGGACCACCGGGTCCGGGAGCGTGCCGGGCCGGTCGTCCGCCGCCTCGCGGGGCGCGGGCCAGGGCATGAACTCCTACGGCACCGACGCGCAGCGTGGCAGGGGCATACAGCCGGCCCGCTGGGAGAAGGCGTCGGTCCTGGAGGTCGTCCCGCGCCGCACGCTGATCGTGGTGGCGGTCGTCGTGGTGCTGGCCGTCATCGGCACCGTCCTCGCCATCGCCCTCAGCGGAGGCGACGAGGGGGACAAGGGCGGCAAGGCCGCGGGCGCCGGCAAGCCGGCTGCCGTGTCCGCGCCCGGGCAGGACGCCGGGCACAAGGAGCCGGAGCGGGCTGACAGGTCGTTCCGGCCGGAGGGTTCGAACACCTCCGGCGGGGCGGGCGAACAGGCCGCCGGACAGGACAGCGCTGAGCAGGACGGCGCCGAGCAGGACAGCGCCGGCGGCCAGGGCGACCGGCCCGCCTTCGTGCGGGTCGAGAACGACGAGTACCACTTCGGTATCGAGATGCCGAAGGGCTGGAAGCAGACCGGCACGGCGGGCGAGCATTCCGGGGCGATCTACAGCGCTTCGGGCGGCTTCCCGCGTCTGCAGGTCGACTTCGGGGACGAGCCGAGGTCGGACGCCGTCGCCTCATGGCGCGAGTCCGACGCCGACGCCCACCGCACCATGCGCGCGTACAAGAGCCTCGGCGTCAAGGAGGTCCGCGGCTGGGAGGGGCACGACTACCCGACCGTCGCGGACTGGGCCTTCGAACGTCAGCAGGACGACAAGCGCGTCCAGGTCCTCAACCGCGGCTTCAAGGTGGACGACGAGCGCGGCTACGCGATCATGGTCACCTGCGAGAAGGACAAGTGGGACGAGAAGGAGTGCCGGGAGCTGCGCGAGACGGCTCTGCGGACCTTCCGCCCCGCCGACTGACCGCACCACGGCCGGCCGGACCGGGGGCCCGCCCCCCGCGGGTTCGCCGGACGGATCGGACCGCCCCGGGCGTGACCCGCTCAGCGGATTGACGGCCTTGCCGAAGTGGTGCCCGGTAAGCCGGTTGGCTGGGTGGTCTGGTGGGGCAGAACGGATGAAGTGCGGAGCGACGTACTGAGCCGTACGGGCCCGAAGGGGTGGGTTCGCCACGTATCGTGAGTCGTCGTGAACCGTGCGCAGCCGCAATAAGCAGCAAAATGGCCGGTGTTGGCGGTCATTCGGGCGATGTATGGATCGCGCGCTTGGGGAGGCGTCGTGGACGACTACGCGGGACGGGTGCTCGCCGACCGCTATCGCCTGCCGCTGCCGCCGTCCGATGCGTTCGAGCTCGTGGAGACACGGGCGTTCGACACGTACAGCGGACAGGAAGTCCTCGTCCGGCAGATCCCTCTGCCGGAGGTCGTCGACGCCGAGGTCGTGGGCGACGAGCGGACACCCGGCGGCACGGCCGCGCCGGGCGGCGGGGGACGGGCGGGGCGGGCGGACCGTACGGCACAGGGGCCGGCCGAGCCGGCGGTGCGCAGAGCCCTGGCGGCCGCGTCCGCCGCCGCCCAGATCCCCGACCACCCCCGGCTCGACCAGGTCTTCCACGTGTTCGCGGAGGGCGGCAGCCTGTGGATCATCAGTGAGCTGGTCTCCGCCCGCCCCCTTGCCGCACTGCTCGCCGAGCGCACCCTCTCGCCGCACCGCGCGGCCGAGGTGGCCGCTGACGTCCTCACCGCCCTCCGGGCCCTGCACACCTACGGCTGGACCCACCGCAACATCACCACCCGCACGGTCCTGATCTGTGAGGACGGCCGCGCCATCCTCACGGGGCTGGCGGCGGGAGCGGCCGAGGAGGCCCTCTGCGGCTACAACCCCGTGCCGAACGGGCTGATCCCCGCCACTCGCGGGGCCGGTGCCGGCGGTGGTTCCGGCGCACCGGTGGCGCCGCCGGGCGCCGGGGCCGCGCGGGCAGGACGGGGCCCGGTGCCACGCCCCGGGCAGGGCGGCGGGACGGGAGTGCCGCGGCAAGGGACCGTTGCCGGGCCCGCGTACCGCGACCAGGGCGCGTCCGGGGGGTTCCTGCCGCCCGGCGGTGCGCCCGGCGGCGCCGGAGGCACGGCCCCGGCGGGCGGCCCGGCCGCTGCGCGCGGCGGGCCGCAGGACCCCAGGGCGGTGCGCGCCGGAGCCATCGCCGCGTACCGCGCGGGCGCCCGTGCCGCCGCGGCACGGGCCGCGGTGGACGGCACACCGCCCCCGGCCGCCACCGGTTCCTCCACCTGGGGCGGCGGCAGTGCCGCCAGCGGCGCGGCCCCCGCGCCCGCGCCGTGGAGCGCCGACGCCCTGCTGCACGGGACGTCCTCCGGCAGCCCGCGCCGCACCGGCGGCCCCGGCCCGGCGCCGGGGGCGCAGCGCCCCCCGGCCGGTGGTGCCTTCAACCAGGGCGGTGCGGGGGCTCCCGCGGCGAAGGGCCTTTCGGCTGGGAGTGCTTCGACGACCGGACCTTCGGTGAACGGGCCTTCGGTCAATGGGCCTTCAATGACCGGGCCTTCGGTCAGCGGGCCGCCGGTCAACGGGCCGGCCGGGGAGCGGCCCCGTGGGGAGGGTCCCGTCGTTCCGTCCGGTGGCTGGGACGGCGAGGCGCGGTCCGGCAGCGCCCTCGCGGCCGAGCGGGCGAGGCAGGCGCGGATGCAGGTCGTGGGCGCCGTCACCGAGCGGTGGGCGCCGGAGCAGGCGTGGCCGGTGCAGGAGAGCTGGCAGCTCGCCCCTCCGGTCGGCCCCGCGGCCGACCTGTGGGCGCTGGGCGCCCTGCTGTTCCGGGTCGTGCAGGGGCACGCCCCGTACCCGGAGGAGAGCGTCACCGAGCTGGTTCAGGTCATCTGCGCGGAGCCGCCCGCCTACGCCGAGGAGTGCGGCGCGCTGCGGCCTGTCGTCGAGTCGCTGATGCGCAAGGACCCCACGGAGCGCCCCGAGTTCGAGGAGCTCCGCGGCTGGCTGCGGTCGCTGATCCGCTCGGCGCCGGAGCCGGACCTGGGCAGCCGGACGGTCACGGTGCCCTCGATCGGCCCGAGCGCCCCCGCGGACCAGCACCGCCTGCCGATCATCCGCCGCAAGGGCGAGCTGGTGCGGCGCAGACGCCCCCGTACGATCACCGCCGTGGACACGGCGTCGGCCGTGCACGGGCGGCACAAGAAGACCACGAGGGACCAGGTACAGCCCAAGGCCCGGACCCACACCACGGGGCACCTCCAGGAGCAGCGCGGCCGCACCGCGCGCACCCCGTTCAGCCTGGGCCGGGTGCTGCTCGGCCTCGTCCTGCTCGCCCTGATCGGAGCGATGCTGTACGCCATGCTGTTCATGCCGGGCGCCGACGAGGACACGGGACGGGGCCCGGTGGACCGGACGGGTGCCGCCGGGGTGATGAGCGCGGCCCCGACCCCTCCCGCCACCCCGGCCAAGGCGGACCAGCGGGCGCCGTCCGGAGGGCCGGAGAAGCCGGCCGGTGAGACCGGCGTCGCGAAGGGCTTCGTCCTGCAGAAGGACTCCAAGGGGTTCGCGGTGGCGGTCGCGGAGGACTGGAAGCGCCGTGGCGAGAACGAGCGGGGCCAGGTCGTCTACGTCGGCGGCGACTACCAGCTCGTCGTCGTCCCCGGCCGGGACAAGGTCACGGACTACGGCAGCGACCCGATGGTCTACCAGCAGGAGCGGCAGCGCGAGCTGGAGCCGTACCGCTCGTCCTCGTGGTCCTCGGCCTCCGGCCTCCGCCGCATCGACGTCGGCCGGACGGCATCGGCCCAGGGCACGTTCAAGTGGAACGACAGCAGCGGTCGCCGGGTGTACGTGCGGAACGCGGCGATGATCCTGGACGGCCGCTATCACGTGCTCCAGGTGATCGGCTCGGAGAACGAGGAGCGCTCGGTCGACAAGTTCTTCGACGAGGCGGTCGGGACCTACCGGATCGGCTGACCCCGGGAGAAGCGTTCGCGCAGCCGGTACTTGAGGACCTTGTGCAGCGTCTCGCTGCGCGGGAGCGAGGTGACCAGCTCCAGCTGTTCGGGGATCTTGTGCACCGCCAGCCCGGCGTCGCGCAGGTGGGCGGCGAGGTCCTCCAGCGTGAGCGGCGCGGCGCCGGGGGGCTGCTGGACGACGGCGCAGACGCGCTCTCCGCGCACCGGGTCGGGAAGGCCGATGACGGCGACGTCCTCGACGGCGGGGTGGCCGTGAAGGAGCAGTTCGATCTCCTGGGCCGAGATGTTCTCGCCCTTGCGGATGATGACGTCCTTGGCCCGGCCGGTGAGGACGAGGTGGCCTCCGGCGGTGAGGTGGCCGAGATCGCCGGTGCGGAAGAACCCGTCGGCGTCGAACGCCTCGGCGGTCCGGTCGGGGTCGAGGTAGCCGCGGCAGACGGCCTCGCCGCGCAGCCGGATGTGCCCGTCCGTGCCGGGCGGGACCGGTGAGCCGTCGGCGTCGACCACGCGGATCTCCATGCCCTTCGGGGGGCGGCCCTCCGTGGTGGCGAGGTCCTCCGGGGTGTCGTCCGGAGTACCCATCGTGATCATGGGTACTTCGGTCATGCCGTAGCCGTGGGCCAGCGCGCAGCCCAGCTCCCGGACGACCGCGTGGTACAGCTCGGGCGGCTTCGGCGCGCCGCCGCCGGCCATGAGGCGGAGGGTGGGGACGATCCTGCGGGTGGGGTCCTTGCGCTGTTCGCCGAGGAACATCGAGTAGAACGCGGTGGACCCGCCCGCGACGGTGACGCCGTGGCGGCGGTAGGCGGCGAGCGAACCGGGGAGCGCGAAGTGCTCCAGGAGGACGGCCGGGAAGCCGCACAGCAGCATGGCCACCGTGTAGTCGGGGCCGCCTATGTGGGCGTAGGGGAAGGCGATGGAGCCCGTGTCGGCCGGAGTCAGGCGCAGGGCGCGGGCGAGGCAGGCGCCGGCGGCGATGAGTCCGCGGTCGGTGTGCAGGGCGCCCTTGGGGTCGGAGGTCGTGCCGGAGGTCCAGTAGATCCACCGGATTGCGGTGCCGTCCGCGGGCGGTGCCGGCAGAGCGGCGGGGTCCGCCTCGGGGAGCGAGTCGTAGGCGGTGAACACCCGGGGCGGGACGGGGAGGCCGGCGGCCAGGCGGTCGGCCATCGCACGGTGGTCGAAGCCGCGCCAGGTGCCGGGCACGGCGAAGAAGGCGGCGCCGGTGGCCCGGAGCGCGTGTCCCACCTCGCGGTCGCGGTAGAAGGGGATGAGCGGGGTCTGCACCGCGCCGAGGCGGGCCAGGGCGAAGGTGAGGACCACGGTCTCGATGCGGGTGGGCAGCTGCCAGGCGACCCGGCCGCCGGGCTGCACCCCGAGCCCGGACAGCCCCGCGGCGACGCGCTCGGCCCGGTCGCGCAGGGCACCGAAGGTCAGCGTCCGGTCGGCCGCGCCGGGCCGGTCGCCGGGGCCGGGGTCGTCGGCCTGGATGAGCGCGGTGGTGCCGGGGGAGAGCTCGGCGCGGCGTTCGAGCAGCTCCCACAGGGTGCGGGTGGCGGCCAGGTCGTCGGCGGTGTCGGTCACGGCATGCCCTCCCAGCCATCTGACGGTGCGTCAGGTTCGATGGGGAGCGTAGAGCGGTCGCGCCTTGTCGGTCCAGACGTGGCGGGCTAGCCTCAAAGCTGACGACTCGTCAGATGGAGATGAGAGGCGTTCCCATGGACCTGCCGCGCATCGTCAGCGTCGACGACCATGTGATCGAGCCCGCCCACCTTTTCGACACCTGGCTGCCCCGCCGCTACCGAGACCGGGGGCCGCAGGCCCGCACCACCGGCATCGGGCAGCTGGAGTTCACCGGCGGGAAGTACGTGATCGGCATGGACCCCGAGGGCCCGCCCGCCGACTGGTGGATCTACGAGGACCTCGCCTTCCCGTACAAGCGCAACATCGCCGCCGTCGGCTTCGACCGCGACGACATGACCCTGGAGGGCATCACCCGCGCCGAGATGCGCCCCGGCTGCTGGGACCCGGCGGAGCGGCTCAAGGACATGGACCTCAACCACGTGGAAGCCTCACTGTGCTTCCCGACCTTTCCCCGGTTCTGCGGCCAGACCTTCGCGGAAGCGCGGGATAAAGAGGTCGCGCTCGCGTGCGTGCGGGCCTACAACGACTGGATGGTCGAGGAGTGGTGCGGGGACAGCGCCGGGAGGCTGATCCCGCTGTGCCTGATCCCCCTGTGGGACGTCACCCTCGCCGTCGAGGAGATCCGCCGCAACGCCGCCCGCGGCGTCCGGGCCGTGACCTTCAGCGAGATTCCCCCCTGCCTCGGCCTGCCCAGCATCCATTCCGGCTACTGGGACCCGTTCTTCGCCGCCTGCCAGGAGACCGAAACCGTCGTCAACATGCACATCGGATCGTCCTCGCAGATGCCCGCCGCCTCTCCCGACGCACCCGTGGCCGTGCAGGCGACGCTCTCCTTCAACAACGCCATGGCATCGATGACCGACTTCCTCTTCAGCGGCGTGCTCGTGAAATTCCCCCGCCTCAAACTCGCCTACAGCGAAGGGCAGATGGGCTGGATTCCCTATGCCCTGGAGCGTGCGGACGACGTCTGGAAGGAGCACCGCGCCTGGGGCGGAGTGCGCGACCTGATCCCTGAGCCGCCCTCCGCCTACTACTACCGGCAGATCTTCTGCTGCTTCTTCCGGGACAAACACGGAGTCGACTCGCTCGACGTGATCGGCCGCGACAACGCCACCTTCGAAACCGACTACCCCCACGTCGACTCGACCTTCCCGCACACCAAGGAAGTCGCCCTCGACCACATGAGGGGACTGGACGACGAAACCGTCCATAAACTGATGCGGGGAAACGCCATCCGCATGCTCGGCCTGGACCTCGACCGAGCGGGCGCCTGAACGGCGATGGACCTCACTTTCACCCCCGAGGAAGACCAATTCCGCAGGGAGTTGCGCGCGTGGCTGCGGAAGACCCTGCCGGGGCTCCCGGCCGCACCGCCCGCCACGGACTGGCCGGGGCGCCGCGCCTATGACTCCGCCTGGCAGCGCGCCCTCCACGACGCGGGGTACGCCGGGCTGCACTGGCCCGCCGACGCCGGCGGCCGGGGAGCCACCCCCACCCAGCACCTGATCTTCCTGGAGGAGACGGAACGGGCGGGCGCGCCCTATGTGGGCGCCAATTTCGTCGGCCTGCTGCACGCCGGCCCCACCATCGCCACCGAGGGCACCGCCGCCCAGCGGGCCCGCTGGCTGCCCCCGATCCTGCGCGGCGAGGAGATCTGGTGCCAGGGCTTCTCCGAGCCCGGCGCCGGCTCCGACCTTGCCGCGCTGCGCACCCGGGCCACCCGGGACGGGGACTCCTACGTCGTCACCGGCAGCAAGATCTGGACCTCGCACGCCGAGGTCGCCGACTGGTGCGAACTGCTCGTCCGCACGGACCCCGCGGCCCCCCGGCACCACGGCATCTCCTGGCTCGCCCTGCGCATGGACACCCCCGGCGTCACCGTGCGGCCCCTGCGGACCCTCGCGGGCTCCACCGAGTTCGCCGAGGTGTTCCTCGACGACGTCCGGGTGCCGGTCGAACACCGGGTCGGCGCCGAGAACGACGGGTGGCGCGTCACCATGGTCACCCTCTCCTTCGAACGCGGCACGGCCTTCGCCGGGGAGGTCGTCGCCTGCCGCCGCACGCTCTCCCGCCTCGCCCGCGCGGCACGGACGAACGGCAGCTGGGACGACGCCGTCCTCCGCCGCCGCCTCGGTCGCCTGAACGCCGAGTTCCGGGCGCTGTGGCGGCTGGTCCAGTGGAACGTCAGCGAGGCCCAGCACGCCTGGCGGGGCAGCGGCGGCGGCGTCCCGGGCGCCGGCGGCTCCGTCTTCAAGCTGCGCTACTCCCAGGCCCGCCAGGAGCTGTACGAGACGGCCGCGGAGATCCTCGGCCCGGACTCTCTCGACGCCGCCCAGGAGTGGACCGTGGACCGGCTCTCCTCGCTCTCCTACACGATCGCCGCGGGTACGTCCCAGATCCAGCGGAACATCGTCGCCGAGCGCATCCTCGGCCTCCCCCGGGGGCGGTGACCGTGGACTTCCGGCTGAGCGACGACCAGCGGGCCCTGCGCGCCGGTATGCGGGACCTCCTGGCCGCACGATTCCCCAGGGAGGCGCTGCGGGCCCTGGTGGACGGCTCTCCGGGGGCTGCGGGGGAGAAACCCCGGTTCCGGCCCTCGGAGGGCTCTGACGGGCCCGTCCGGGAGCTGTGGCGGGTGCTGGGGGACGCGGGGCTCTTCGCGCTGCGGCTGCCGGAGGAGGAAGGCGGGGCGGGCCTCGGGCTGCCGGAAGCCGTGCTGCTCTTCGAGGAGGCCGGACGGGCCCTGCTCCCCGGGCCGCTGGTGGCCACGCACCTCGCCGCCGGGCTCGTACCCGGCGCGGCCGAGGGCACCCGGATCGTCACCGCCGTGGACGGCACGGGCATCATCGAACGCCTGACCACTGCGGATGCGGTGCTGCTGCTCGACAGCGCAACGGCGAGCGTGCTGGCCACCGATGGGCACGGAACACCGCTGCTCGCTGCGGGGGAGGCCATCCGATCCGTCGACCCGGCCACGCCCTTGCACCGCGTACGACAGCGCCCGGCGCCCTTGGGGGCAGGCTCACTTGAGGTGACGGCTGACGCTGCCCGCCTGCGCCGGGCGGGAGCTCTTCTGACCGCTGCCCAGCAACTCGGCAGCGCCGGGGCGACGCTGGGGCTGGCGGTCGAGCACGCTCGGCGGCGCGTCCAGTTCGGCCGCCCGGTCGGCAGCTTCCAGGCGGTCCAGCACCTGTGCGCCGACATGTGCGTACGCACGGAACTCGCTCGCGTGAGCGTCTACAGTGCGTCACTTTCAGGGGAAGAGACCGATATCTCCGCTTCAAAGATGATTGCGGACGGTGCAGCTGTCCGTAATGCCCGTGACTGTCTGCAAGTGTGCGGGGGCCTGGGGTTCACCTGGGAAGCCGATGTACATCTGCACCTCAAACGCGCCTGGGTGAGAGCCGGTCAGTGGCAGTCGGCGGCCGAAGCGGAGGAATTCCTCGCGGGCGATCTCCTCGCGGATCGTACGGAAGAGGTTTCGCGGGGAGGTGTTTCCCCCGCGCTGGGCAGCGAAAATGCCGGGCTGTAATCGTCATGGGTGAAATGCCGCCCATGTCATATCTAATTGATCACAGAGAGTCGATATCAGGCTGTGTCCTGTGTGTTACTCGTTACAGGGAGGAGTCGGCTCCGGGCTCGGGTACTCTCCCTTGGATGCGAGTGGTTCAGAGGCGCAGTAAGTCGGGTGTTGTCCGTGTGGCGGCGCCGGACGGAAAAATGTCTGCCGCTCGTGTCGGAATGGGACCCGCTGTCCCTCGGTGTTCGAGTCACCGCAGCGCGCGTCGCACAGTATGCAGTACGCATACTCCTTTGCGCCGGAATATGCCTGAAGCGCTTGTTGAGGTGACTGAGCGTCAACCATGCTGTCTCGGAAGGGGGTCACGTTCCGTGACCTCCCGGAGACGCGAGGCGTTGTGTCCGCCGGTTCGGATGGTGTGAGCGGTGCAGGTGCTTCAGATGCAGATGGAGGTCCGGGCCGACCCCGCGGAAGTGGGGCGGGCCCGCAGGTGGGCGAGATCGCGGCTCGCCGGGTCCGGAATAGGCGTCGATGAGCCCTTGGCCGAGACGCTGATCCTGCTGATCTCGGAGCTGGTCACCAATGCCGTGGTGCACACCGGCTGCCCGGCCGTGCTGCGCATGCTCTTCCCGGACGCCGGCGGGTCCGGAGGGACGGCGACGGTCTGCGCCGGCACCGTCCGGGTCGAGGTCGCCGACATCAGCGCCCGGCCGCCCCGGCCACGGCGTGCGGAGGGCGATGACACCGGTGGCCGTGGCCTGGAGCTGGTGGACGGCCTCGCCGACCGGTGGGGCTGGCAGCCGGAGGGTGCCGGCAAGCGCATCTGGTGCGAGGTCGATCGCAGGCACGCCTCGTGGGTCGGCGCTTTCGAGTCCCCACGCGCCGTCACAAATAGGGCTTAGTCGACAAAGTCCAGACCAGGTGTTGACGTGAAGTGTCCACGTGATCACCCTTGGACGCAGCGATTCGTTGCGAGGGGACGTCGAGAGGCCCGCTCCTACCGGGCTGCCTTGGCGAGTACGGGTCGTGATCCGGCGCATACAGGGCTTGAGCGCCGGAGCCGGCGGCGGCGTGCGGTGCCGTGCTCGGGGTGCGCACCGACGCCGCCGCCCGCCCGCCCGCTCCCTCTCGGGCGGTTGAGGTTCCGCGGCCCGCGGGGCTGCCGTGAGGTGCGGCCGGCCGGGTGACAGCCCTCGGTCAGAGCACCGCGACCGGGGCGACCGGTGACCCCACACCGCCCACGAAGGGCTCGGGCGTGGCGGTGAGCAGGAAGGCGTAGCGCCGCTCCTCCGCGCAGACCGCCGACAGTTCCTCCAGATTCCAGTTCTGGCCCTGCACCATCCCCATCTCGACCAGGTCCAGGGCGTGGACCGGCAGCCAGAGCCCCTCGATCTCGGGCGGGAAGATCTCGAAGGTCAGATTGTCGGTGGCGGCCGCGGCCACATCGCGGGCGTGGAACCACTCCGGCGTCCGGATCGACAGCCCGGCCGACGGGTGGCCGTACGCCTGTTTGTCCCCCGCGAGGTACACCTGCATCTGCCCGGTCCGCACCAGCACGATGTCGCCCGCCCGGACCGTGACCCCGGCCAGTTCCTCCGCCGCGTCCAGGTCCTCGGGGCCGACCACGTGACCGGCGTCCAGTCGTTCGACACCCCGAGCGCGGGCGACGTCGAGCAGCACTCCCCGCGAGACCAGGTGCCGGGCCTTGTCGATACCGCTGAAGGCCGCGCGGCC
This sequence comes from Streptomyces sp. NPDC046215, assembly GCF_040646215.1. NCBI lineage: Bacteria > Bacillati > Actinomycetota > Actinomycetes > Kitasatosporales > Streptomycetaceae > Streptomyces > Streptomyces sp. NPDC046215. The sequence continues at coordinate 68,102 of NZ_JBEYZW010000023.1, forward strand.
GTGTCCGGTGACCGAGCCGGCCGGGCGCCCGTTGTAGATCCTGCCGCTGTGGGAGATGTGGGGGAGCCCGTCCCAATGGGTGCCTGCCTGCAGCCCCATGGTCACGGCGTCATCGCTCGTGGCGACGGTGTCCGGCCCGAAGAACTCCACGTTGATCGCGACCATGGTGTGCAAGGGGTTGATCCTGCCGGGTATCAGCCCGGTCTGCACCCCGTCCTGGTGCAGGGGGAGGGCCAGCGGGACGCGGCGCCCCGCCCGCACGGTCGCCGCCGCCTCCCGGACGACCGCGTCGGTAATGAGGTTCAGGGTGCCGATCTCATCCGAATCACCCCAACGGCCCCAGTTGTTCACCCGCTTGGCGATGTCGTGGAACTCGGCAGGCAGTGCCATGTGGTGCCTCCTCGGATCGGGCCCCCGGATCGGACGCTGTCCGGGTCTTGTGCCCGCGCCCGCTCTGCTCAAAAATCTAACGGGCCGTCAGAAACCGCGGGAAGGGACGCCGCATGGGGAACTTCTTGACCGGCAAGGTGGTCGCCGTCACCGGCGCCGGCCGGGGCATCGGCCGGGCGATCGCCCTGGCCTGCGCCACCGAAGGGGCCAAGGTCGTCGTCAACGACCGCGGGGTGTCCCTCGGGGGCGGCGACCCGACGAGCACGGTGGCCACCGGCGTCGTGAAGGAGATCGAGGCGGCCGGGGGCGAGGCCACCGCCCTCACCGACGACGTCTCGACCATGGCCGGCGGACAGCGGGTCGTCGACACCGCGGTGGACCGCTACGGAAGGCTCGACGGCGCCGTCTGCGTCGCCGGCATCCTGCGGGAGCGGATGCTGTTCAACATGACCGAGGAGGAATGGGACCCGGTCATCGCCACGCACCTCAAGGGCACCTTCACCGTCTTCCGGGCCGCCTCCGCGCTCATGCGCCGCCAGGGCCACGGCACCCTGATCGGCTTCACCAGCGGCAACCACCAGGGCAGCGTGGCCCAGGCCAACTACTCGGCTGCCAAAGGCGGCGTCATCTCGCTCGTTCGCAGTGCCGCACTGGGCCTGCACAAGTACGGCGTCACCGCCAACTGCGTCGCCCCCGTGGCCCGTACCCGCATGTCCGCCCAGGTGCCGATGCAGCTCAAGGAGATCGGCGACCCCGAGGACGTGGCCGCCCTCGTCACCTATCTGCTGAGCGAACGGGCCCGCGAGGAAGGCATCACCGGACAGGTCTACACCGTGGCCGGTCCCAAGATCGCGGTATGGGCCCAGCCCCGTGAGCTCCGTGCCGCCTATGCCGAGAGCACCTGGACGCCGGAGAAGATCGCCGACCTGCTCCCCGGTACCGTCGGCACCGACCCCATGCCCCTGCTCGCCCAGTTGGAGGCGATGGCCGCGGCGGCCGCCGCCGGGGACCGGCCCCCCGCCTGAGGGCACCGGGCCCCCGGGAGCACCTGCCGGCGGCCCCCGGTGCCCGGGCCCGCCCGGAACGGCGATCGGACGGCAGGAAGCCACTGAGGGGGAGAACGTGGACTTCGCATTCGGGCCGGAGGACGAGGCGTTCCGCGAGGAGGCGCGCGCCTGGCTCACCGGACACCTCACCGGCAACCCCGCCCCGTCCGCCCGCGCCTGGGAAAGGGAACTCGGCGCGGGCGGCTGGATCGGCCTCGGCTGGGACCGCGCCCACGGCACCTACGGCAACCGGACCACATCCCTGGCCGGCCAGGTCGTATGGGCGGAGGAATACGCCCGCGCCCACGCGCCCGCCCGCCTCGGACACATCGGGGAAAACCTCCTCGCCCCCACGCTCCTCGCTCACGGTGACGCCGCACAGCGGGCCCGCTTCCTCCCCGCCGTCGCCCGCGGCGAAGAGCTCTGGTGCCAGGGCTACAGCGAACCCGGAGCGGGATCGGACCTCGCCGCCCTGCGCACCTCGGCCACGCCCACCGACGGCGGACGCACCTACCGGATCGACGGGCAGAAGACCTGGACCTCCCTCGCCCACGAGGCCGACTGGTGCTTCGTGCTCGCCCGCACCACCAAAGGCTCCCACCGGCACCACGGGCTCTCCTTCCTGCTGGTGCCGATGGACCAGCCCGGCCGGATCGAGATCCGCCCGATCCGGCAGATGTCCGGGGCCGCCGACTTCAACGAGGTGTTCTTCGACGGCGCCGAGGCACGCGCCGAACACCTCGTCGGCGGCGAGGGCAACGGCTGGCAGGTCGCCATGGACCTCCTCGGCCGGGAGCGCGGAGTGTCCACCCTGGCCCAGCAGATCGGCTTCGCGGCCGAGCTGTCCCAAGTGATCCGCCTCGCCCTCCGGACGGACGCCGCAGCGGAACCGGCGGTACGTGACCGGCTCGTACGGCACTGGGCCCGTCTGCGGGCCATGCGCTGGAACGCCCTGCGCACCCTGGGCTCCTCCGAGGACGAGGGGGCGCCCAGCGTCGCCAAACTGCTCTGGGGCCGCTGGCACCAGGAGCTCGGCGAACTGGCCATGCAGATGCGCGGTCCGGCCGCCACCCTGGGGCCGGACGACTGGCACGCCGACCGCCCGTACGGACTCGACGCCCTGCAGAGCCGGTTCCTCTTCTCCCGCGCCGACACCATCTACGGCGGGTCGGACGAGATCCAGCGCACCATCATCGCCGAGCGCGTGCTCGGCCTGCCGAAGGAGCCTCGTCCATGACGGCGTCGTACGGACACTGGATCGACGGCTCCTGGCACTCGCCGGAAAAAGGGCACTATGCAGTTGTCAATCCGGCGACCGAAGAGGTCGTCGGGGAGGCCGCGGAGGCGACTCCCGCCGAAGTCGCCCACGCCGTCACCTCCGCACGGGCCGCTCAGGACGGCTGGTCCCGCACGGATCCGCGCCGACGCGCGGCCGTGCTGAACCGGATGGCGGATCTGATCACCGAACACGGGGCGGAGCTCGCCCCTCTCCTCCAGGCGGAGACGGGCGCGACGATGCGCCTCACCTCCACCATGCAACTGCCCACAGCGGCCGAACGCTTCCGCCGCTACGCCCGGGGGGCCCTCGAGCCGGCCGTCGTCCCGCTCGCGCCGTGCCCGGTACGGGGCACCCCCCTGGCACCCGGCGGCCTGATCGGCGCCGCCGCCGTCCGGCGGCCTGTGGGCGTCATCGGCTGCATCACCTCCTACAACTTCCCTGTCGTCAATCTCGCGGGCAAGGCGGCGCCCGCGCTGGCCATGGGCAATGCGGTCGTCGCCAAACCGGCGCCGCAGGACCCTCTCACCTGTCTCGCTCTCGGCCCGCTCCTCCGGGAGGCCGGCCTCCCGGACGGAGTCTTCAACATCATCACGGGCGCGAGCCCCGCCACCGGCGAAGAGCTGGTGTCCCACCCGGGCGTGGACATGATCAGCTTCACCGGGTCCACCGCTGTCGGAAAGCAGATCGCCGAGGCCGCTGGGAGGTCGATGAAGCGCACCCTGATGGAGCTGGGCGGCAAGGGCGCGGCCATCGTCCTGGGGGACGCCGACGAGAAAGTGATCAAGTCGGCTGTCGGGGCGGTCGGTTCGGTCTGGGCCTTTCACAGTGGACAGATCTGCACGGCGCCGACCCGGGTGCTCGTACAGCGGCCGCTGTACGAGCAGGTCGTCACCGGTCTCCAACGTTACGCCCGGGCACTGACGATCGGGGACCCTGTGGATAACTCGACGGTGGTCGGCCCGGTGATCTCCGCGGTGCAGCGCGACCGGGTCGAGTCGTACGTCGCCGGGGCCCGCGCGCAGGGCGCCCGCATCGCCGTCGGCGGTACCCGGCCCGACCTCGCACCCGGCTTCTACGTCGCGCCCACCCTGATCATCGACGTCACCCCGGACATGGCCGTCGCCCGCGAGGAACTGTTCGGCCCCGTCGTCGTCGCCATTCCTTTCGAGAGCGAGGACGAAGCGGTGCACATCGCCAACGGCACCTCGTACGGCCTCTACGACTACGTCTTCAGCGCCGACACCGCCCGCGCCTGGGCTCTCGCCGCGCGCCTGCGCAGCGGAAACGTCGGCATCAACACAGCTCAGCGGCATCCCGAAACTCCCTTCGGCGGCTTCAAGGAGAGCGGGGTCGGCCGCGACGGCGGTTCGTTCGGGCTGCACGCCTACAGCGAGCTCCAGTCCGTCGTCTGGTCCTCCTGACCTGCGACTCCGCCCCTGCCGCCCCGCTCCACGAGCCCGCTGCCGAGAGGACAACCAGCGATGAGAGGCGTCATCTTCGACGGCGAGCGCGCCCGGGTCGTCCGCGACCTGGAGGTTCGCGCCCCCGGCCCCGGCGAGGTGCTGGTGGCCGTCGCGGCGGCCGGGCTCTGCCACAGCGATCTGTCGGTCGTCGACGGCACCATCCCCTACCCCGTCCCGGCCGTCCTGGGGCACGAAGGGGCAGGTGTCGTCGAGGCGGTGGGTGCCGGAGTGACGCACGTAGTGCCCGGTGATCACGTAGCGCTGTCCACCCTCGCCAACTGCGGCACCTGCGGCGAGTGTGACCGCGGCCGCCCCACGATGTGCCGGAAGGCGATCGGCGCGCCCGGCCGTCCCTTCCTGTGGCGCGGCACCAGGGTCTACCAGTTCGCGGCCAACTCCGCGTTCGCGGAACGTACCGTCGTCAAGGCCGTCCAGGCGGTCAGGATCCCGGCCGGCCTCCCGCTGGCCTCCGCGGCCCTCATCGGCTGCGGTGTCCTGACGGGCGTCGGTGCGGTGCTCAACCGCGCGAAGGTCGGCCACGGCGAATCGGTCGTCGTCATCGGTGCGGGCGGCGTCGGACTCAACGTCCTCCAAGGGGCACGCATCGCCGGGGCATCTCCCGTCGTGGCTGTCGACTCGAATCCCGGGAAGGAGCCGACGGCCCGCCTGTTCGGCGCGACGCACTTCATCAACGCCTCCGAAGCCCCCGACCTGCGGGCCGCCGCCCGTGCCATCCTGCCGACCGGGGCGGATCACGCCTTCGAGTGCGTCGGCAGCACCGCCCTCGTCCGGCAGGCGGTCGACCTTCTCGACCGGCACGGCCAAGCGGTGCTCCTCGGAGTGCCACCCTCCGGCGCGGAGGCGTCGTTCCGCGTCTCTTCCCTCTACCTCGACAAGTCGATCATGGGTTGCCGGTACGGCTCGTCCCGCCCGCAGCGCGACATCGCCCTGTACGCGAGCCTCTACCAGGAGGGGCGGCTCCTGCTCGACGAGCTGATCACCGAGGTCTATCCGGTCGAGGACTTCGCGAAGGCCGCCGCCGACACCCTCCGGGGCCGCGTGGCGCGCGGCGTCCTGACCTTCTCCTAGACGCGGACGCCGGCGCCCGGCTGCGCCCCGTCGCGCCCCGGCCGTTCGGCTGCTGACCTCTGCGCGCCCACAGCCCCTCCGAGGATTTCACCATTCCCGGCGAAGAGGGCGATATGAGTATCAATGGTCTTCCGATGGCGCCGTGCGTCGGCGTCCCCCGGATCCGGGCCCCTCGTCGACGAATCGGTGGACCAATCGGTGGACCAGGCGGTCTCGGTCCGCTCGTGGAGCAACCCTTCGGCCCCTGAGGGATTCATTCCTGGAGAAAGGGGCGGTTATGACACAACAGGTCGAGCCGGACGCGATCCCGGCCGAGGCGACAGCGGACACCGCGCCCGGGGAGTCCCCCCGGGCGCCCAAGGGGGTCGTGCACGCGGACGGCTTCGGTGCGGCGTTCTGCGCTGCCATGGCGGCGCTGTGCGCCGAGGCGGTCATCGCCGGGACCATCGGCGTGCTGGTGATGCTGTCGCGTGAGCACGACGGTCTGCCTGATGGCGTCCTCGTGATCGCCGGCCTGGTACTCGGCGTCGCGCTCCTCACCGTCCTGGCCGGCGGCTTCGTCACGGCTGTCGCCGTGATGCCGGCCGTGGCGCTCGCCCGGCTGATGCCACGGCGCATGCGGCGCTCCGAGCGCCGGCGGTGGACGCTGGCCGCTGTGCCCTTGGTCGCGGGCGCCGCTGTCGTGGTGTTCGGTGGTGTGATGGCGCTCGGCAGCCTCGCTCCGGCCCCGCCCCTCGCATACCTCCTGGCCTGGGGGACTCTCACGGCCGCGCTGCTGCCCGCTGCCCTGATCGCCGACATCGCGGGACGGCGGGTCCGCCAAGGCCGCGCCACACGCCTGGCCCCCAGGGTGGCCCGCGACGGCGCACTCGTGTGGGTGATCGTCGCCGCGTTGGGCGCGGGGGCCTACGGCACCGGGCTGGCGGAGGTGTACGAGCCACCCCGGCTGGGCGCGGCGGACCTCGCGGGAACGTGGACCGACGGCCACGGCGGCACGGTCAGGCTGACGTCCGACGGGGCAGCCACCGCCGCCGGCTACGACAATTTCGTCTGGGACGGCACCGGCAAGGACAAGCCGACCGACTGCGACGGCTCCGGTACGTGGAAGCCGGTGAGGGAAGGCGGGGCCGTCAACGGTGTGGCCCTGCGCATCGCCTCCTGTGAGCTCAGCCGCAACCTGAGCGTCAGCGGTACCCGGAAGGAGCCGCGGATCTTCCACGAGATCGGCAAGCCCGGCTCCGGAAAGCGCTATGTGCTGACGAAGGTTGTCGAGAAGTAGCGCAGTAAGTACTGCGGTTCACTCACGCCCTCCCGACCCTTCTCCAGGGCCGCGCCTTCACGTGGCGAAGGTTCCGAACGCGCCGCGGTGGAAGAGCAGCGGACCTTCGTCCGCCGCGCCCGGATCCGTACCCAGCGCCTCGGCGCGGCCGACGACGATGAGGTGGTCCCCGCCCGTGTGCACGGCGTGGATCGTGCAGTCGACCCAGGCCGGGACGCCCGCGAGCCGTGGCGAACCCGTCACCGGCGACGGCTCGTACCGGACGCCCGCGAACTTGTCGGCGGCCCGCGATCCGCTGACGGCGAAGGCCCGGCAGAGCGCCGCCTGCCCGGCCCCGAGGACGTTGACGCAGAAGACTCCGGCGCGGGCGATCCGGGGCCACGTCGTGGAGGTGCGGGCCACCATGAACGTCACCAGCGGCGGGTCCAGGGAGAGAGAGGCGAAGGACTGGCAGGTGAACCCCGCCGGCGGCCCCGGGTCCGTGCCCGGCGCGGTGATCACCGTGACGCCGCTGGCGAAGCAGCCGAGGGCCTGCCGGAACGCGTCCGGTGACGGCGGGGGACGCTCGTCCAGCCCCACCGCCCGCAGCCCCGGGCGGGGAAGAGGGTCGACGGGCCGGGACGGCGCGGTCCGCGGTGCTCCGGCCGACCGCAGATAGCGCACGGCGACAGCGGCCATCCCTGCGTGTCCCATCATCTCGCCATTGAAAGTGATGAGCCGTCAGAAGTGAAGGCGCGCGTATGTCACGGTCACCGGCCGCGGTAGACCGGAGTGCGGCGCTCCGCGAATCCCGCGAGGCCCTCCCGCGCGTCCGCCGTCGTCATGTTGATCTCCTGTGCGGCGGCCTCCGCGGCGAAGGCCGCGGCGCGGTCGGTGTCGAGTGAGGCGTTGACCAGCTGCTTGGTGAGCGCGAGGGCCCGGGTCGGGCCGGTCGCCAGCCGCTCGGCCCAGGCCCGGGCCACCCCGGCCAGCTCGCCCCCGGCCACGACGCGGTTGACCAGTCCCAGCCGCTCCGCCTCCCGGGCGGGAAGAGGATCGCCGAAGAACATCAGCTCCTTCGCGCGCCGCGGTCCGACGAGGCGGGGCAGGAGATACGCGCCACCGCCGTCGGGAACCAGCCCACGGCGCACGAACACCTCGATGAACACCGCCTCCTCCGCGGCCAGCACGAGGTCGCAAGCCAGCGCGAGGTGCGCGCCGAGGCCGGCGGCGGTGCCGTTCACGGCGGCGATCACGGGCTTCTCGCAGTCCAGGACGGCGCTGATCAGCCGCTGCGCGCCGAGCCGGATCGTGCGGGCCACGTCGCCCGGCGCCCGCGGACGGGCGGCCGCCGGGCCGGCCGCCCGCAGGTCGGCGCCGGCGCAGAACGCCGGACCGGAGGCGGTGAGGACGACGGCGCGCACGGTCGGGTCGCACGCGTCCTCGCCCAACTGGGAAATCAGGCGTTCTCGCTGGTCGGGGGTGAGGGCGTTCATGGCCCGGGGGCGGTTGAGGGTGATCCACGAGACGCCGTTGTCAGTGGCGTGGAGTATCACTGAGTCATCGGACCCGTCGGGCTCGTCGGGCCCGTCCGGGGAGGTACGGGGGGATGCGGGCATGGGAAGACTCCTGGTTCCACGGGCCGCGCGCAGCTCAGCGGCAGAAGGCCAGTGCGTCCAGGGCCACAGCGCCCTGGCCGCGTTCGAGCACCACGAGGGGATTGATGTCCAGCTCGGCGAGTTCGCCGCTGAGCTCCAGGGACATGCGTTGAACGCGCAGGACGGTCTCCACGAGGGCGTCCACGTCGGCCGGGGGCGCTCCCCGGACGCCGCCCAGGAGGGCGTGGCCGCGGAGTTCGGCGAGCATGGAGCGGGCCCGTTCCTCGCCGAACGGAGGGACGCCCACGGCGGTGTCGCGCAGCACCTCCACCAGCGAGCCGCCGAGGCCCACGGTGACGGTGGGGCCGAAGAGCGGGTCGGGGGAGATGCCGACGACCATCTCCACCCCGCGTCCGACGAGCTGGCAGACGAGGACGCCGTCCAGGGGCAGCCCCTCGTAGCGCGCGATGTCGGTGAGCTCGCGATAGGCGTCGCGGACCTGGCTGGCGGAGGTCAGGCCGATCTTGACCAGGCCCAGCTCCGTCTTGTGGGCGAGCCGGGGGCCCGATGCCTTCATGACGACGGGATAGCCGACCAGCCCGGCCGCCCGGACGGCCGCGGCGGCGCTCGTCACCAGCTGTTCGCGGGGGACGCGGATGCCGTAGGCGCGCAGCAGCTGCTTGGCCGCGTGCTCGCTGAGCTGCTCGCCCGGCCGGATGAGGGCCTGAGCCTTGCGCGCCGAGGGGGAGAGGGTGCGGGGCGCGTCGTCGAAGGGGGAGCGGTAGTCGGCGGTGAAGCGGTGGTGGCCGAGGTAGGCGCGCACCGCGGTGACGCAGTTGGCGAAGGTGCGGAAGGTGGCGACGCGCGAGGAGCCGAGGAGGGTGGACCGATAGGCGTCCTCGGTGCCGACGGGCGAGCCCCACACCACGCAGACCAGCTTGTCCGTCTCCTCCGCCGCGGCCACGAGGTCGCGCACGAGCTTGTCGCTCATGGGCGGGAAGGGGCCGGTGACGGGGCAGATCAGGACGCCGACGGACGGGTCGGCGAGAAGGGCGTCGATGATCTTTCGGCCCCGTCGGTCGCCCACGGGGTGGCCGCCGCTGTCGACGGGGTTCGCGACGCTCAGATACTCCGGTATCCACTGGTGGAGCTCGCGCTGCTTCGTGGCGGAGAGGGCGGGGAGCTCCAGGCCGGCCGCCGTGGCCAGGTCGGCGAAGTGGGCGCCCGTGCCGCCGGAGATCGAATAGACGGCGATGCCGGTGGCCCGGGGCGGGCGGGCCCGGGCGAGCAGGGCCGCAGTGTCCTGGAGCTCGTCCAGGCCGTCGACGCGGATCACGCCGAACTGCCGCATGGCCGCGTCCACCACCTCGTCCGCACCGGTGAGCTTGCCGGTGTGCGAGGCGGCGGTGCGGGCGCCGGCCTCCGTCCGGCCGACCTTGACGGCGACGACGGGCACCTTGTGCCGGGCCGCCCGGTCCGCGGCGAGGAGGAAGGCGCGGCCGTCCTTGAGCCCTTCCACATAGGTGGCGATGGCTCCGACCTCGGGCCGGGTGGCGAAGTAGGAGATGAAGTCCGCGCACTCCAGGTCCGCTTCGTTGCCGGTCGGGGCCCAGTGCGAGAGCCGGATTCCCAGCTCCTGGAGGGCGAAGACGGGCCGGCCCTGGTGGCCTGACTGGGTGATCAGCGCGATGGCCGGGCCGGTGAGGTCGTCACGGAACCGCTCGAAGGCGTTGAGGTTGGTGTTCGGTCCCAGGAGGCGGACACCGGCCTGCCGGGCGGCGGCGGCCAGCCGGGCCTGGGCGGCCGCGCCCGCGGCCCCGGTCTCGGCGAAACCGGAGGCGAAGGCGACCGCGAAGGCGGCCTTGGCGCCGCCCAGTTCCTCGATCACGGGCAGCGGGTCGCCCACGAGGAGGACGGCGAGGTCGATCCGTTCGGGAAGGTCGCCGACGGAGGGGAGGCAGGGCAGGCCGAAGACGGTGGGGCGGGTGGGGTGCACGGGGTGGAGCCGGGCGCCGACGCGCTCGGACCAGGAGAGGAGCTGCCGGGTGATACCGGTGTTGGGGCGGCCTTCGGTGTCCGAGGCGCCGATGACGGCCACGGTCTCGGGCCGGAAGAGCCGGTCCAGGTCGGGGACGTCCGCGTGCAGCGGCCGCCCGCTGACGTCGACGTCTTCGGGGCCGGTGGCCGTGCCGTGGACGGCGGGGCCCGGACGTTCGCCGCAGGCCGCCACGCGGGCCGGGCGGGAGGTGGTGGTGAGGGTGCCGTGAGTCGATCCAAGCATCGTTCTCGTCCACTCCTGCTCAATGGCCGACAAGCTGACGTACAGTCAGGCTACAGAGTTGACGAGGCGTCAGGAATGGCGTCGGCAGGGAACAACCGGAACGGCGCCGAACCCGCAAGGCGGCTCCACGGAAGGGACCGGTGATATGGGCGGGACCGTACGCTTCGACATTCCGGAGGTCGACACCTTCACGCGCCCCTACTGGGACGCCGCCGCGCGCGGCCGGCTGCTCATACGCCGCTGCCGCGCCGAATGGTGCGGCGCGGCGCACCACTACCCGCGCGTGTTCTGCCCGCGCTGCTGGAGCGACGACGTCACCTGGAGCGAGGCGAGCGGCCAAGCCACGCTCTACACCTGGTCGGTCGTCCATGTGAACGACCTGCCGCCCTTCGGTGAGCGGCTGCCCTATGTCGCCGCCGTCGTGGACCTGGCGGAAGGGCCGCGCATGATGACCGAGGTCGTGGACTGCCCCGAGGCCGAACTGCGCGTCGGGATGGCGCTGCGGGTCTGTTTCCGGCCGGGAGGCGGAGCGGAGCCGTGCGATGCCCTGAACATTCCTGTGTTCAGGCCGCGTTGAATGTTCGATATGAGACGGCCGCAGGCAGGGAGGCCGGTGTGGATCGGTGAGTACGACCTGCTGTTGCGCCCCTGGGACGAAGGGGATCTGGACGCCGCCCTGCGCGGCATCTCGGACCCGGACTTCCGGCGCTGGAACACCGTCACCCCGCCCACCCCCGACGAGGAGGGCGCGCGGGACTTCATCAGGCGCGCGGCCGCCGGATGGGAGCGGGGCGACGCCGTCTCGTTCGCCATCACCGCGCAGGCCGAAGGGCCCGACGCCGTCGTGGGCAACGTCGGCCTCGCCGTGATCGATCCCCCTGCACCGGAGCGCGCGGGCCGGGTACTGGATCCTGCCCGAGTTCCGCGGCAGGGGCTATGCCTCGCGGGCCCTGGACGCCGTCAGCCGGTGGGCGTTCCGCGAGGAGCTGGTCCTGCATCGGATCGAGCTGGCGCACGCCCTCGGCCACGACGCCTCCTGCGGGGTGGCCCAGCGCTGCTCCTACGCCCTGGAGGGCACCCTGCGGGGCGCGATGCCGGGCGGGGACGGCGGCATGCGGGACATCCATCTGCACGCCCGGATAGCCACCGACCCGGTGCCCGACCTCACGGCCAGAGCAGCTCCGTGACCCACGCGCCCTCCGCGGTCCGCCGGTAGACGAGCCGGACGTGCCGGCGCCGGGCGTCGCCCTGGAAGAACTCGGCCTCCTCCGCCCGCAGGACGTACAGCGTCCAGCTGTCCGCGGGCGCCGCGGGTTCCCGCGCGGCCCGTTCCCCGGCCGCGTCCGAGGCCCTCTCCAGCTCCTCGTACGAGGGCAGGGTCTCGCTCTGGTGCCCCACCAGCGCGGCCGCGAGGGCGCCGGTCGACCGCTTGGCCAGGTCGGCGCGGCTCTCGGCCGGCCCGGCGGCCGTCACCGTGCCCCGGATCCGTACCTGACGTCCCACGGCCGGCCAGTAGAAGCTGAGCGCCGCCTCGGGCCGGGCGGCCAGCTCCCGGCCCTTCCGGCTCGTGCGGTGGGTGGCGAAGTGCCAGCCGCGCTCGTCGGCGTCGTGGAGCATGAGCGTGCGTACCGAGGGGCGCCCGCCGGCGTCCGCGGTCGCCAGGTTCATCGTGTGCGGCTCGGGGGAACCGGCGGCGGCCGCCTCCCGCAGCCACTGCTGGAAGAGGGGCAGCGGGTCGGCGGGAGCGGAGGCCGGGTCGAAGGGCGGCAGCGTGGTGTCCCACATGCGCAAGGAGCGCAGGAGCGCACGGAAGGAATCCTGGCGGTCGTCGTCCGATTCGCTGTTCATGGTGCCCATCCAACCTTCCGGCTGCCCGGAGCCGTCAGTCGCGGGCCAGGACCAGCGTGCCGGAGGAGCAGAACCACCCGCCCGTCCCTGAGGCGACAGCGAGCCGGGGGAGCCCCCCGCCGGCCACGCGGACCTGTCGGCCCTCCTCCGCTTCACCGCGCAGCTGGCGGACGGCCTCGACGATGAGGAAGAGCCCCCGCATGCCCGGGTGGCACGCTGACAGGCCGCCGCCGTCCGTGTTCACCGGCAGCCCGCCCCCGGTCGTCAGCCTGCCCTTCGCAACGAACGCGCCGCCCTCGCCCTTCGCGCAGAAACCGAGGTCCTCCAGCGTCACCAGCGTCATATAGGTGAAGGCGTCGTACAGCTCCGCGACGTCCACCTCCTGCGGGGTGATTCCCGCGCGCCGGAAGGCGAGGGGCCCGGAGACCGCGGCCGGGGTCACGGTGAAGTCGTCCCACTCCGACATCGCCGCGTGCGAGACCGCGGTACCGGCCCCCAGCACCCACACGGGTGAGCTCGCGGTGTCGGTCACGTAGTCCTCCGCGGCCAGCAGCACGGCGCAGCCTCCGTCGGACCGTACGCAGCAGTGGAGCCGGGTAAAAGGGTCGGCGATCATCGGGCCGGCGAGGACGTCGTCGACGGAGATCGGTGTGCGGTACATGGCCTGCGGGTTGTGCCGGGCGTTGGAACGGGTTTGAACCGCGACGTCGGCTAACTGTTCAACGGTCGTGCCGTATTCGAACATGTGACGGCGGGCGGCCATCGCGTACTTGGCGATGAGGGTGTGTCCGTAGGGAGCCTCGAACTGGGCGGGTCCTCGTGCCCCGGAGGAGAGGCCGGCGGTGCGGCGGCCCGCCTTGATGTCGGCACGGGCGGTGGAGCCGTAGACCAGGAGGACGACGTTCGCGTGGCCCGCGGCGATGGCGTCCACCGCGTGCGCGGCCATGACCTCCCAGGTGGCCCCGCCGACCGTGGTGGAGTCGACCCATGTGGGCCGCAGTCCCAGGTGGTCCGCGATCTCCAAGGGGGCGAGCAGGCCCGTCCCGGCGGAGGCGAGGCCGTCGATGACGGCCCGGTCGAGCCCGGAGTCGGCCAGGGCGCGCCGGGCGGCCTGTGCGTGCAGGTCGTAAGGGGTGGCCGCGTCGACGCGGCCGCAGTCCGAGAGGGAGACACCGACGACGGCTACTTTCCGCGTGCTGCCAGGGGTCATGAATCTGACGGTACATCAGGTGAACGCTGGGAAAGTAAGCCCGGCTTCCCTAATATGACGGCCCGTCAGGCTGAAGGGAGCCCGCCGATGGACCCCGCGTTGAGCGACGAGCAGGACGAGATCCGGCGCACCCTGCGCGCACTGCTGTTCAAGAGCTGCGGACCGGGGGACGTCAGGGCGGCGGTCCGCACGCCGGCCGGCTACGACACGGCCCTGTGGCGGCGGCTCGCGGTGCGGCCGGGGCTGCCCGGGCTGGCGGTGGATTCCCGGTACGGCGGGGCGGGGTGCGGCCTTATGGAGCTGGCGCTGGCTTGCGAGGAGACGGCCAGGGTGCTGCTGCCGTCCCCGCTGACGGCCACCGCGGGCCTGGTGGTCCCCCTGGTCGCCGCCCTGGGCACGGAGGCGCAGCGGGACGAGCTGCTGCCGCGCGTCGCCGCCGGGGACCTGACGGGCGCGCTCGTGGTGCCGGGCGGCACCCTCCCGGCGGCGCTCGGGCTGACCGGGCCGAACGGCGGGGACTGGGCCGGCGGAGGCCGGGCCGGCGGCGTACAGGCGCGCCCGGCCGGTGACGGCCGCGGGTGGCGGCTGTACGGGGAGGCCACGCACGTGCTCGACGGGCACAGCGCCGGGCTGCTGCTCGTCGCCGCCCGCACCGGCGGGTACGTCTGCGGCCGCACCCTGCTGTTCACACTGCTGCCCGCCGGGACGAGCGGTGTCACCCGGACGCGGCTGACCGCCCTGGACGAGACACGGCCACAGGCCCGAGTCGAACTACGGGACGCGCCCGCCCGTCTTCTGGGGTCCGGAGAGGCCGACGTGCCGGCCGCGCTCGCCCGGCTGGGCCGGAGCGCGGCCGTGCTGCTGGCCGCCGAGGCGGTGGGCGCGGCGGACGGGGCACTGGAGCGGACGGTCGCCTATACGCGGTCGCGCGAACAGTTCGGGCGGCCGATCGGCTCGTTCCAGGCGGTCAAACACCGCCTGGCCGACCTGTACGTGGCGGTCCAGGTGGCACGTTCGGCGGTCTCCTACGCGGCATGGGCGGCGGGGGGCGCAGCGGCGGACGGCGAGGGAGAGGCGGCCGTGGCCGGCGGGCTCGCGCTGGGACAGGCGCTGGAGGCCCTGCGGCTGGTCGCGGGCGAGGCCGTACAGCTCCACGGCGGCATCGGGGTGACGTGGGAGCATGACGTCCAGCTGTACTTCAAGCGGGCCGCGTCGGACGAGCTGCTGTTCGGCCCGGTGCACCGCCTGCGGGCACGGGCGGCGGACGCGGCCGGGCTTTTCGACGGCCTGGTCGAGAAGCGAGGGGTGACGCTGTGACGAGCACGGTGAAACGACTGGTCCAGAAGGTGACCTCGACTCGCCTCTTCGCGCGGACGGCACCCCTCTTCATACCGGCGCTGGACCGCGCGGTACACCGGCTGACGGGCGGGAGGGCGTTGCTCAGCGGGCGTCTGCTGCCGAGCGTCCTCCTGACGTCGACGGGCGCGCGGACCGGGCAGTCCCGGCGGACGCCGCTCGCCTGTATGCGGGAAGACGGGCCCGTGCGGACCTGGGTGCTGATCGGCAGCAACTTCGGCCGGCCCGGTCATCCCGCGTGGACGGCGAATCTGCTGGCGCACCCGGACGCGGAGATCAGCTGGCAGGGGCGGGACATACCCGTACGGGCACGGCTGCTGAAGGGGGCGGAGAGGGAAACCGCGTGGGCGGCGGCGGTGAGGTTCTGGCCCCCGTACGCGCGCTACCAGGCACGCGTGGAGCGCGAGATCCGGCTCTTCCGGCTGGAACCCCGGGCGCGGCGGGCCGACGGGGACTGAGGGCGGGATGACACTGCGGCGGGCCGCTCCGGGGCCGGAGCGGCCCGCCGCTGCGATGACAGGACGTGCGAGGTGCCGGGGTTACTTCGTCGGCTTCTTACCGGTGATGCCCAGGTGGACGAGCAGGGCGAGGTTCGGCTTGAGCTCGGCCTGCTTGACGCCCCAGCTCTGGAAGCCCTTCTGGTGGGAGGCCACCGCGGCGAGCATCGCCACGAGGGAACCGGCGACGGCCGCCGGGCTGACGTCCTTGTCCACCTTGCCCTTGGACTGGAGCTCCTTGACGGAGTCCGTGAGGGAGTTGGTGACGGCGTTGAGGATCTTCATGCGGATCTTGTAGAACCGCTTGTCGCCCTCCGCCGCCCCGAGGTCGATGACGCGCAGGATGGCGTCGTTCTTGCGCCAGAAGCCGAGGAATCCGTCGACCAGTTCTTCGGCGGCCTGCCAGCCGGACCTGCCGACCCAGGAGCGGCCGGCGACGAGATCGGTGAGGCTCGCGCCCTCCTTCGCGACTTCCTCGGCGATCTCGAGGACGGCGCCCTCGACGTCGGGGAAGTACTGGTAGAAGGTGGCGGGCGAGGTGCCGGCCTTGCGCGCGACGTCGATGACCTTCACGTCGCGGTAGGGCGAGGAGCTGAGCATTTCGCTGAGGCAGTCGAGCAGCTTCTGCCGCGTCGCCTGCCCTCGTCGTCCGGCCACGCGGCCGTCGACGGTGCGTACTTGTCCTGTCATGCCGTCAGCTTACCGAGGGGTGATCGGAGCGCGATCCGGCCGCATGCAAATGGGGGCAGGGGGGCGGAGTGGGGTGTAAGCCCAGCTCAGACGGCATATGAGGGGCGGCGGGACGATCGGATGGGATTGGCCCGTACCGGTGAATCGTCTTATCAACAGCCTGTGGACAACGACGGTGGTGTACGTACCCCACAGTTATCCACAGGGCGGGTGAAAATCGCGATCCCCCGATAACGTGGCAGTCGGAACACCTCGCGCGGTGCCTGCCGGAAGCCCCTCAGGGTAACGGAGCGTCACGGGAGGAAGCAGGCGTGCGGACCGCGGGGCGGGGCGTTCCGCATGTGACGGAGACACGGCGAAGCATGCCCCGGGTTCGCAACCGCGGCCTTCGCCAGGAAGAATCAGCGTGCGTACCCCGGCGATAATTCGCGGTGAGACGCTGCACGGGGCTGAAACCCTTCAAGCCCCCACGGGGAGGTGGCAGGCCAGTGGTGGAGCAGCTTACGCAGCACGACCCGAGACGGATCGGCCCGTTCGAGGTGCTCGGCCGACTCGGTGCCGGCGGCATGGGGCTGGTCTATCTCGCCCGCTCGGCGTCCGGCCGGCGGGTGGCGATCAAGACGGTGCGCACGGAGCTCGCCGAGGACCAGCTCTTCCGGGTCCGCTTCACCCGTGAGGTGGAGGCGGCCCGGGCGGTCAGCGGCTTCTACACCGCTGCCGTCGTCGACGCCGACCCGCGCGCCGCCGTGCCCTGGCTGGCTACCGCATACGTGCCCGCGCCCTCCCTCGAAGAGATCATCAACGAGTGCGGCCCCCTCCCGGCGCAGGCCGTGCGGTGGCTGGCCGCCGGGGTCGCGGAGGCGCTCCAGTCCATCCACGGCGCCGGGCTGGTCCACCGCGACTTGAAGCCCTCGAACGTTCTTGTCGTGGAGGACGGCCCCAGGGTCATCGACTTCGGCATCGCCTCCGGCGTCTCCAACACCCGGCTGACGATGACCAACGTCGCCGTGGGAACGCCCGCCTACATGTCGCCGGAGCAGGCACGGGACTCCCGCAGTGTCACCGGGGCCAGCGACATCTTCTCGCTCGGCTCGACACTCGTCTTCGCGGCGACCGGGCACGCCCCCTTCCACGGGGCGAACCCGGTGGAGACCGTGTTCATGCTGCTGCGCGAGGGCCCGGACCTGGGCGGCCTGCCGGACGAGCTGCGGCCCCTGATCGACTCCTGCATGCAGATGGCCGCGGATCAGCGGCCCACCCCGGCGGACCTGCAGGCGCAGCTGGCGCCGCACCTCTTCGCCTCCGGCGGCGGAGACGACAGCGGCACCGCGTCCGCCTGGCTCCCGGACAACGCGGTCTCGCTCATCGAGCAGCGCCGCGCCGGGCACCGGCCCGCCGCGGCGGGCGCCGGCTCCAGGGGCGGCCGCAGCCGCCCCGCCATGCCGCCCCGGCCCGCTCAGCCGCCCACGCCGTCCCGCGCGCCGGTCCCCTCGTACGACCCGCCGGGCGCGAGCGCGCGCGGCGGCCCCGCGTGGGGCGACGGGCCCCTGGGCGGCGCGGGGACGGGCCGGTCCGGCGCGTCCGGCGTCCGCGATCCGCGCGGTGGCCTCGGCGGGCCCCAGGCCCACGCCGGCGCGGGTACGGGCCAGGCGGCCCCCGGCCGGCACGCGGGCGCGCCCGCCGCGCCCGTGTCCGCCCACGACGGGTCCGTGCGGCTGGCCGGGTCGCAGGTCCCGATCGGCCCGGGTCCGCGCGCCGCCGACGGGCCCGACCCGCACGCCCTCCAGAGCACCGGGTCCGCGACGGGCTGGGTGCGCCCGCCCGCCGGCACGGCCACCGGCGCGCCCGCTTCCGTGCCGGTGCAGGCGCCCGCCCCGCCGGGGGACGGCGCCGGTGCACAGGGCGACCAGGGGCGCTGGCGCCCCTGGCGGTTCCGGATGTCCAATGACGTGTGGGGCACGCCGACCGTCGCGGGAGACCTGCTGTACGTCACGTCCTTCGAGGTCCATGCCCTCGATGTGGCCAGCGGGCGGCGGCAGTTCAAGACCCGGGACGTGGCGTGGGCGATGGCCGTCGCGGACGGCCGCATCCACGCCTCGGACGGGCCGACGCTCTACGCGCTGGACGCCGCCGACGGCGCCGAGCGGTGGCGGCTGTCGACCGACGGATGGGTCTACTCCCTGCGGGCCGACCGCGGCACGATCGTCACCGGCACGCGGGGCGGCGGCGTCCAGGCGTGGGAAGCCGCCAACGGCGAGCTGCTGTGGGAGATGGGCGGCCTCCAGACCGACTTCGAGACGCCCGACTGCGGGCCGTTCGTCCAGGACGGCACGGTGTACGTGTGGGCCGACGCCCGGCTGCGCGCGCTGGAGGCCCGTACGGGCGCGGAGCGGTGGTCGTACCCCGTGGGGGACACCGCGTCGTGCGGCGGGGTGCCGGTGCGGCTGCTGGCCGCGCCCGACGGGGTGGTCTACGTCGCCGCGGGCACACGGGTGCTCGCCATCGACGTGGCGCGCGGCGACGTGCGCTGGCGGTTCGAGGCGCCGGCGGTGTTCCTGAGCCCGCCCGCCTTCGCGCCCGGTCCCGCGGTCACGGGCGGCGGGGTCTATATCGCCGACTACCTGGGCACGGTCTACGCCCTGGACGCGGCGACCGGCCGCGACCGCTGGCGCATCGCGACGGAGCCCCGGCAGTCGACGGAGCCGGTGCTGGTGGCGTCGGGGGCGGTGCACCTGGGCAGCGGCGGCGCCCTCTACACGCTGGACGCGGTCACCGGCACGCCGAAGTGGCGCTTCGCCGCCGGTGGCGACGTCGTGGGAGCGCCCGTCATCGCCGACGGCCGGGTGCACTTCGGATCGGCGGACCACTGCCTGTACACGGTGGACGCGGCGGGTGGTCAGCTCCGCTGGAAGCTCGCCACGGGCGGTGAGATCACGGGCTCTCCGGTGGCGATGGGAGGGGTGGTCTACGCCTGCAGCAAGGACCGCTGTGTCTACGCGCTGGACGCGGCCAAGGGCACGGGTCTCTCTCGGCGCTGACCTCCGGCCCGCCCTGCCGTCCGCCGCCGTGCGCGGTCAGCGGGGGTCGTGGGGCGGCCGAGGGGGTTCTTCGGGCGGCCCGTCCGGTGACGGGGGCCAGGGCTGGGGCCCGGTCGGCCCGGGCGCGTACGGATCGTGGGTCTCGTACGGCGCGCCGGGGCCCGGTGATTCGTACGGGCCTTGGGGTGCGTGGGGGGCCTGCGGCCCGTACGGCTCCTGGGGCGCGGGCCCGTACGGCTCATGGGGAGCGTAGGGATCCTGCGCCGCATACGGCTCGGGGGCCGCGTACGGCTCTTCCGTTGCGTACGGGCCCTCCGTCGCGTACGGCTCTTCCGGTGCGTACGCCTCCAACGGCTCTTCCGCACCGTACGGCTCGTACGGTGTGTACGGTGCCGGAGCCGGCTCGGACGGAGGGTAGCGGGACGGCTGGGGCCGAGCGCGGCCGGACATGATCGCGGCCGCGATCAGCAGCAGGGCACCGGCGGCGAAGGCGGCGCCCGCGCCGGCGTTCAGGCCGTGGCCGTCGGCGCCGACCGTGAGCGACCTCGCCGCCTGGCCCTGCCGGACGGCCCACAGGACGGTCACGCCCAGGACCAGGGTGCCGGCCGTGGCCACCAGGAGGCGCGAGCACCGCAGGATTCCCACCAGGGTCACCAGGGCGGCCAGCAGCATCGGGGCGAAGAGCGAGCCGAGGACGCCGGCGTGGACACCCGTGACGCCCGCGCTCCGGAAGAGGTCCTCCGTGCGGTAGTCCGAGCCGTGACGCCCGGCGTACCAGGCCCGGAACGGGCTCCGCACGGCGGCCATGGCTCCGGCGAGGGCCACAACGGAGCCGATGGCGTTGCGCAGCATCGACATGACCCGACGCTAAGGCGGCCACCGCGGCCCCGCCATCCCACGGCTCACCGCACGCGGTAGGCGCGGTCGCGGGCGGCGAAGAGACCTTCCTGCAGCGCGGCCGGCCCGTTGCCGAGCGCTATCAGGTGCGGGGCGACGGCCATGGCCCGTTCGCGGGCCGCTTCCTTCGCCGCCCACAGGGCCCGCACGGTGCCCTGTACCGCCTCGGCCGGGAAGGACGCCAGGGTGCCGGCCGCCCGCAGGGCCGCGGGGACGGCCTCGCCGGGGGCGGTCAGCTCGGAGACCAGGCCGATCTCGTAGGCGCGCCGTGCGGAGAGCCGTTCGGCGGTGCCCATCAGGGCCGTGCGGGCGGCTTCCCCGAACGGCATGCGCTGGGCCATGTGGATCGCCTCGTACGCGCTGACCATGCCGTACGAGGTGTGCGGGTCGAAGAAGGTCGCGTTCTCGGAGGCGACGACGAACTCCGCCTCGCCCAGCAGGTAGAAGGCCCCGCCACAGGCCATGCCGCCGACCGCGGCCACGACGGGCTTCCACAGATCGGCGGCCTTGGGCCCGACGGTCAGGAGCGGATCGTCGACGGAATACGGTGAGGGCGGCTGCGGGACTTCGACGGAGCGGTCGATGCCCGTGCAGAACGCGCGGTCGCCGGCGCCGGTGAGTACCACGGCCCGCACGGAGTCGTCGAACCGGAAACCCCGCCACACGGCGGCCAGTTCGGCGGCCATGGTCAGGTCGATCGCGTTGTGCCGGGCGGGCCGGTCGAGGGTGACGAGTGCGACGCCGTCCTCGCGCACCTCGGTGCGGACGGAAGCGGAAGGTTTCACGGGCGCTCCAGCAGCCATCGGGGGACGGTGACGCCCTCGGCGAGTTCGGTGAAGGCGACCCGGACGGGGGCGCCGATGCGGACCCGGGACGGGTCGACGGAGTCGGGCGGCGCGTCGGGCGCGGCCACGAGATTGCCGACGAGGCGGATGTGCGGGGCCTCGGCCAGTTCCACGACGACGACGTTGTACGGGGCGAGTTCGGCGTAGGCGGGCAGCAGGGGCGGGTGGGGCAGGACGTAGGACCAGATGCGGCCGCGGCCGTTCGTCCGGCGCCACTCGCTCGCGAAGGACCGGCAGCGCGGGCAGCACGGCCGGGGCGGGAAGCGCGGCTCGTGGCAGTCGCCGCACGCCTGAACGCGCAGCTCACCGCGGGCGGCGAACTCCCAGAAGGGGGCGCCGTCCGCGTCGGGCACGGGCAGCAGGAGCCCGTTGTCAGTGGTGCCCTTCATGATGGAGGACATGGAGACTCAACTCCTCAGCAGCAGCGCCGAAGTGGGTACCCCTTCGCCGGCCGTGACCAGGCAGGTCGCGGCCCCGGGCACCTGCGCGGTGGAGGTGCCGCGGAGTTGTTTGACCCCTTCGTTGATGAGGTTGAAGCCATGGACGTAAGCCTCGCTGAGACCGCCGCCGCCCGTGTTGAGCGGGAGGCGGCCGCCGAGTTCCAGCGCCCCGCCTTCGGTGAAGGCCCCGCCTTCGCCGCGCGCGCAGAATCCGTAGCCTTCGAGGGAGAGCGGCACGAGCGGGGTGAACGCGTCATAGATCTGTGCGACGTCGACGTCCTGCGGTCCGAGGTCGGAGCCCTTCCACAGGTGCCGGGCGGCGGTCCAGGCGGGCCCGGTCAAGGGGTCGTCGTTCCAGTAGTTGACCATGCCGTGGTGCTGCGCGGGCAGGCCCTGGGCCGCGGAGTGCACGTAGACCGGCGCGCGGCGGCAGTCGCGGGCCCGGTCGGCGGAGACGAGCACGCAGGCGAGCGCCCCGTCGGTCTCCAGGCAGTTGTCGAAGAGGCAGAGCGGCTCGCTGATCCAGCGCGAGGTCATGTACATCTCGCGGGTGAGGGGGCGCTCGTACATGATCGCGCCGGGGTTCTGGTTGGCGCGGTTGCGGCAGGCGAGGGCCACGTTGAAGAAGTGCTCCCGGGTCGCGCCGTACTCGTGCATATAGCGCCGGGCGAGCACGGCGATCTCGTCCGCGGGGCGGAGGAGCCCGTACGGGCGGGTCCACTGGGCGGGCGTGGGGAGCTGGGCGCGGGTGTCGCGCCAGGGGCGGGGGCCGGAGCCGCGCTTGCGGGAGCGCCAGGCGACGCCCACGGTCGCCTGGCCGGTGGCGATCGCGGCGGCGAGATGGGCGACCGTCGCGCAGGATCCTCCGCCGCCGAAGCCGACGCGGGAGAAGAACGTCAGGTCGCCCGCGCCGATCGCCTTGGCGACCTCGACCTCGTCGGTCTCCTCCATGGTGTACGAGGCCAGGGCGTCGACCTGCGAGGGCGGGATGCCCGCGTCGTCGAGCGCGCCGAGGATCGCGCGGCAGGCCAGGGTCTTCTCAGGTTCGGGAAGTTGTCGGGCGAAAGGGGTCTGTCCAATGCCGACGATCGCGGCAGCGTCCTTGAGCGTTCTCGTCATCGCCGTCTCCGTGCTGTCGGTGCCGGCACTGCTGACAGCGTGGAAGGCTATCGCTAATCTGACGAACAGTCAGCTAGCGGTGTCGTGCTCGCGCCGGCTGCCGATCCGGCCGCCGCTCCGGCCGGTCACCCTGAGGGCCCCGGCGGGGCGGCGGACCGGGGCGGGGGAGGACGCCCGATGCGCGGAGACCTGGAATTCATGTCCCTGCCCCGGCTGGTCCGCACGGCCGCGGTGCGGTACGGCGACCGCGAAGCGGTGGTCGAGGGGCGGGTCCGCATCTCCTACCGGCAACTCGGCGCACGGGTGGAGCAGGCCGCGGCCGGCTGCCTCGCGGCGGGTGTCAGGGCCGGCGACCGCGTGGCCGTCTGGGCGCCGAATACCCTCGACTGGATCGTCTCGGCCCTGGGGGCTGTGACGGCCGGGGCCGTCCTCGTCCCCGTCAACACCCGCCTCAAGGGGGCCGAGGCCGCCCAGGTGCTCGGGCGCACCCGCGCCACCCTGCTCTTCGTCACCGGCACTTTCCTCGGCGCCTCCTACGTCGCCGCGCTGCGCGGCGCGGCGGGGCGCGGCAAGGGCCTGCGGGGGCCGCTGCCCGGGCTGCCGCACCTGCGTCAGGTCGTCGTCCTGGCCGACGACGCGCCCGCCGAGTTCCACACCTGGAAGGAGTTCCTGGCCGCGGGGGACGCGGTACCCGAGGGAGCCGTCCGGGCCCGGGCGAACGCCGTGGCACCCGACGCGCCCTCGGACATCATGTTCACCTCCGGCACCACTGGCGAGCCCAAGGGCGTCATCGCCACCCACGCCCAGACGCTGCGTGCCTTCGGCGCCTGGAGCGAGCTGGCGGGGCTGAGGGAAGGAGACCGCTATCTGATCGTCAACCCCTTCTCGCACAGCTTCGGTTACAAGGCGGGTGTCATCGCCGGTCTGATGCGGGGCGCGACGATGGTCCCGCAGGCGGTGTTCGCCGTGGAGGGGGTGCTGGCCCAGATATCGGCGGAGCGCATATCCGTACTTCCGGGCCCGCCCACCCTCTACCAGGCGCTGCTCGACCACCCCGCGCGGAGGCCGCACAGCCTCTCGTCCCTGCGGCTGGTCGTCACCGGGGCGGCGGTGGTGGACCGGCGGCTGATCGACCGGCTGCGCGACGAGGTGGGGGTGGCGACGGTCCTCACCGCCTACGGGATGAGTGAGGCCACCGGGGTGGTCACGATGTGCCGGCGCGACGACCCCGCCGAGGTGGTCGCGGAGACGTCCGGCCGGGCGCTGCCGGATACCGAGGTCAAGGTGGTCGCGGCAGACGGCTCGGCCGAGGCCGATGAGACGGACGGGGCGAAGGGGGCTCACAAGGCAAATGAGGTGGCAAGGGTCTCGGGGGCAGCGGAAGGCGAAGGCGGGAGGGAAAACGAAGGAGGGGGGAAAGCGGCGTTGCCGCCCGGGCAGGCCGGGGAGGTCCTGGTCCGCGGGTACCAGGTGATGTCCGGCTATTTCGAGGACCCGGAAGCGACGGCGCGGGCCGTTGACCGCGAGGGGTGGCTGCACACCGGGGACATCGGGGTGCTGGACGCCGAGGGCAACCTGCGGATCACCGGCCGGGTCAAGGACATGTTCGTGGTCGGTGGCTTCAACGTGTATCCGGCCGAGGTGGAACAGGTGCTGGTGCGGCACCCGGGGGTGGCGGAGGCTGCCGTTGTCGGGGTGCCGGACAGCAGGCTCGGTGAGGTGGGCAAGGCGTTCGCGGTCAGACGGGCCGGCGCGCGGGCCGTCTCCGGCGAGGAGTTGATCGCGTGGGCCCGGCGGGAGATGGCCAACTACAAGGTGCCGCGCGCGGTGGAGTTCGTGGCGGAGCTGCCGCGGAACGCGTCGGGGAAGGTTCTGAAGAGGAAGCTGCGGTAGCGGAGCCCCGGCCCCTGGCGCGGATGTCTTCTGTCGCGCCGCCCGCGTGGGGTGAGGGGGCGCCGTTCCCCGGTGCGGTTGCGCCTCGGGCGCCCGGGTGGTGCGGGGGCGCGGCCCGGGGGAGCGCCTTCGCCCGGCGGGTGGCCGCGGGGTGGTGGCAGGCGCTCGTGCCGGGCCGCGCCTGTGCTGAACGCGCGGCTGGTCACCGGTTCAGGGTGCCGTGTGCCGGGGTGGTCCGGACCGGTCCCGATCGGAGGGAGCCCGAGGGGAACACCGGTGGCGGATGCGTGGAGGGGTGCCGTCCGGTGCCGTGCCGGATCCCCCGGTCACGGTCACGGCCGCGTTCGGAGCGCGGCGGTTCCCGGCCGGTGCGCGATGGCGGTGCCGGCGGTGGTTCTAGCGTGCCCCGGCAACGGTGGGGTGGTCGTCCCGCCCGCCGGTCGGGTGGTCGTCGGACCCGCCGGTGGGGTGGTCGTCCTGCGGGGTGGCGTCGGCAGTGACTCCGTCACCGACCTGGACGGCGGCCGGGTGGGTGATGGTGGGGTGGTCGTCGGCGAAGGCGGGCACCGCGGTGACGAGGGCTGCGGCTGCGGCCAGGGTGGCTATGGTGAGCGCCTTTTTGCTGACGGCGGTCGTGCGGTTCATGGCAACTCCTCTGGATCGGGGCTGAATCGGGGCTGAACTGGGGGGTGTCGCGATGTCGACGTGTTCGACGGTGAAGGTGGTGGGTGAGGAAGGGGGCGCTCGCGCGAGGGCCCGGAGGTGGGTGTCCGGCGGCCGGCCCGTCCCGGGTGGGCGCTCCGCCGCGGTGTTCCGTACCGCCCGCTCCGGTGCGCCGGGCGCCGTCGGGGCGGTGGTCTCCCTCGTGTGGTCCGGTCCCGTACGCGAGACGCCCGTCCGGGTACCGCGTCGGGTACCCGGCGGGCCGTCTTGTGCGCATGACTGCAGGGGCCGGCGTCGACGGCTCCCCTCCGTGCTGCCGACGCCGGCCCCTGTCAGTCCCCCGTTGGTCGGTCCCCCCGTTGGGACGTCCCTGTTCAGTTGTTGTGCTCTCTCTTCGGTTGTTGTGCGGTGTTCCCCCGTGTGGTGCGGTCTTCCCCCGTGGTGTTTCCCCCGTGACCTTTCTCCGGTGGTCCCCCGTGCGGCTCCCCCGTGCGTTTCCACTCGGGGCCCCTCCGGATGTTTCCCCCCTTGCGTTTCCCCCGTTGTCCCCACGGGGAGGGGAGTCGCCTTGGCGAGTTCCCCGTGGTTCCCCCGTGATCCCCGTGGGTGTTTCTTCGGTGCTGTTCCCCCGTTGTGCCTGGCGCTTTTCCCCGTGAACGCTCCCCCGTAGGGCTGTTCCCCCGTTGGTCCAGCCCCGCGAACGTTCCCCCGTCGGTTTTCTCCCCCGTGGTGAACCCGGCCGTGCCCGCCCCCCGACGGACGTCTGCCAGGTCTTCCCCCGTTGGTCTCTGTGTTTCCCCCGTGCCCCCGTGGGCTCCCGCCGGGATCGGTCGGCCGGGGGTTTCCCGGTCGGCCGATCCTCGTCAGCGGTGCCTGATCAGAAGGGCTCGCTGCCCGCGTGGTCGTCCTGCAGCACGGCCAGCGGCTTGCCGCCGCCCGCGTGGTCGTCCGTCGGGGCGATCAGCGGTCGCGGGCTGCCGGCGTGGTCGTCCATCGGGGCGATGAGCGGGCGCGGGCTCCCCGCGTGGTCGTCCTTCGGAGCCACCGGACGCGGGCTCCCCGCGTGGTCGTCCGGCGGAACGAGCTTGGGTGCGGCGAGAGTCGCGCCGCCGGCGTGGTCGTCCTGTGGTGTGGTCACCACAGTCGGCTTGAGCTGTCGTTCATCGCTCATAGCGATCACTTCCGTTGTTCAGTGCGAGTCGTATGGTCCGAAGGGGAAATGACGCTCTGTGGTTCTCCGGGATAGCAAAACCCGCCCGGCGACTCCCCCGAGGATCGCCGGACGGGGGTTGGGGCCCGATCAGGGTGATCACCCCAAAGGTGATGCCGTGAGCTTCACCTACGACCCGCCTGCCCCCCGACGCGACGGATCGACATGACTAAGGTTGGCGTGTCGCGATAAACGATCGATGAACGGGCACGTGACAGCGGTTTTCACGGGACGTTCGGCCCTGGTGCCGCTCCGCCGGGAGCTGTAGGTGCGCGGCCGGCGGGCTGCCCCGCGCTCCTCAGCGGCCCCTGAAGGGTACGACGGCTCCGCCGTCCCCCGGGGCCCCGCAAGGCCCGGAGCCCCCGGCACACCCCCCGGGTACAGCCGCCTCACACAGCGGAGCCGCCCGCCCCAGCCGATGGGCGCGGCCGGCTCGGCTCGTCCGGCTAGGGCGTGTCTTACGGATCAGCCCGGATCAGGCCGCGGCGTCCGGTGCGGTAGCTCGCAAGGCGGAGCATCTCCCGCGTACTGGGCGTACTC